>NZ_JAHDSX010000050.1:0-16159 GCF_020969955.1 Allobaculum fili
ACGACTTAAATCCAGAGCGCTACATGGAGTACGTTCTGGATGAACTCAAATGGTTCAAAGACGATGAAATCGCGGTAGATGTATTGAAGTCACTTCTGCCGTATTCAAAGGATTTACCTGAATATCTCCGAATTGGATACCGTGGACCGGATCCGAAGTATGAAGGAAACGATGAAGAATAAAAAATACGCCAAGCGGGATCTCGAAAGGGATCCCGTTTAGCGTATCTAATATTCAGTCTCGCGTATACCCGTCGATTGTTTGACACTTACGAAAAAACATCCGCTTCTGGCTGGTTTTATACAAAAAGCCTGTCCGATTCCTACAGGAAAGGGACAGGCAATGGATACACAATATCTTTCAAAAACAGGGGCGGTGCAGTCCGGAGATCCTTTGCTCTATGCAAAACAGGATCCGGATCGGGTGATGCTAGAGCTCGATCGAATCGAGATCGGCCATCCACATGGAGCGGGAAGCGTCGGAAGGCATGCGCCAGTCGCCGCGCGGGGAGAAGTTGACGGAACCAACCTTGACGCCGTCTGGCATGACGTTGCGCTTGAACTGCTGGCTGAAAAAGCGCTGATAAAACAGACGCAGCGTCTTGAGAATTTCTTTTGGATCCGTATTTGGGAAAGCATGGCAGGCCAGATCGAAAATCTTGGAAGGCGATTCGTGGAATCGCATCATATGATACAGGAAGAAGTCGTGCAGATCGTAGCTGCCGAGTACCTGTTCGGTTTTCTGGGCGATCGACCCGTCTTTATCGGGCGGAAGAAGTTCCGGGGAAACCGGGGTGTCGCAAATGCTGGTAAGGACATCGTATAAAGCCGTATTGCCCTGATTTTTCGCTTCGAGCGCTTCGGTTTCGACCAGATAGCGAACGAGCGTTTTCGGCACGGATACGTTGACTGCGTACATGGACATGTGATCGCCGTTGTATGTGCACCAGCCAAGAGCCAGTTCGCTCAAATCGCCGGTACCAATGACGAGTGCGTTTTCCTTGTTGGCCAGATCCATGAGAATCTGTGTACGTTCTCTGGCCTGGCTGTTTTCGTATGTAATGTCGAAGGTATTCGGATCCTGATCGATGTCGCGGAAATGAATGTTGACCGCATCAGCGATCGGAATGACTTTTGTGGTGACGTGAAGCAGTTCCATCAGCTTCATGGCGTTGGATTTCGTATGGTCGGTCGTACCAAATCCCGGCAGCGTCACGGCGATAATGCCGCTCTTATCGAGATGGAGCAGATCGAAGGCGCGCACGCAGACGAGCAGAGCGAGCGTGGAGTCCAGACCGCCGGAAATGCCGAGAACGACTTTGGAGCAGCGGATCTTTTTCAGACGGGTCGCCAGACCGGTCGCCTGGATCGTAAGAATTTTCTGGCAGCGCGCAATGCGGCGATGCAGATCGGAAGGAACGAACGGATAGGCGTTGACGGTTCGCTTGAGTTCGATCGAATGTACAGGTTTGGACGCGAACGGTACTTTCGTTACGCCGTCTTCGAGCGATTCAAAGGACGTCTTGTATTTCATGCGCTCGTTTTTGAGAATTTCCAGATCGATCTGCGCGGTGATGATTTCCTGCGGATGCAGGATCGAGCTCTGCGCGAGAATATGACCGTTTTCGGCGATGAGTTTCTGTCCGCCAAATACGAGATCGCTGGAACTTTCATCCGGACCGGCACTGGCATAAATATAAGCCGCATAATTGCGCGCGGACTGTTCGAGTACAAGAGACGTCCGGTATTCTTCCTTGGCGATGACTTCGTTGGAAGCGGAAAGGTTGCACAGCACGTTGGCACCGGCTGCTGCCAGGCGGGAACTTACAGGAATGGAAACCCAGAGGTCTTCACAGATTTCCGGACCGATCACGGCGCCCGTCGTAAAGTCTTCAAACACGATGCGCTCGCGAACCGGAACGGCGCGCTTCATAAAATGAACGGTCGCGTTTTCCGGTAAATAGAGCGCGGAGGTAAACCAGCGCGGCTCGTAATATTCGTTGTAATTGGGCAGATAGTTTTTCGCGTAAAAGCCTAAAACCTGATGATTGGAAATAAAGGCGGCGGCGTTGTACAGATGGTTTTCCACCTGCAAAGGAAGTCCGACCAGAAGGGAAAGGTGATCCGGCAGCTTTTCGCAAAGCCATTCCAGGGCTTCCAGCACTTTTTTCTGCAGGAGGGATTCATAAAAGAGATCCTGACACGTATAGCCCGTTAACGAGAGTTCCGGGCTGACCGCCAGACGTACGGTCTCGGGCAGCTTTTCACAAAGAGAAAGAATATTCATGGCGTTGACCATCGGATCGCCGATCGATACCGACGGCGTCAGCGCGGCCACTTCATAATAGGTATAAGGTTTCATGATTCAGCTCGCTTTCCAGAACAGGCGAAGGAAACGATTCGACAGAAAAATGCCCGAAGTTTTCCTTCGCTTTTTCATTCTGAGTCCTATTTTACCCGCATTTTACGGGCGCCTTCGAACTTTGGTCTGGAATTGGATCAGCGCCGCAAAGAAAAACCGAAATCCTGCCGCGACGCGAAGATTTCGGTTCGGTGTTTCTATTGTTCTTTATGGTAAATGCACGTACGCCTGTCCTGCTTTTTGCGGTATTGAGGCAGAGAATGACGCATCACCAGACGCGTTTTATCGTTTTCTGTTTTTGTCGCGATAGCCGGCAAGGACATAAATCCAGCCGCAGATCTGCTCTTTTCGCGTCATGCAGGAACGTTTGGGATCTTTCATGAGCTTTCGATAGAGTGAGAAGGACCTGCGATCCATCGCTTCCATATACGTTTCCAGAAACGCCAGCTCTTCGGCCATATCTTTTGTGAAAAGGTCACTTTGCGTAATCTGCAGTGAGCAGAGGACGTGAATTCGATCGAGATAGGGTGCCGTGCGGTAATAATACGTTCTCGCGTGCTTCAGTTTGGTCAGCAGCGAATCGGAATACGCTTGCGGAAGGCTGGTCGTATTGGAATCGTGAATCCGATAGTCAAACAGCCGCTTGTCCAGATAATAGAGCGAATGGGTTGTTGCGCCCAGCAGAGCGAGCTGCCAGTCGTGGGGAAGCAGAAAGTTCTGATCGGCGACGTAGCGCTTGGCCATGTCTCTGGTAATCATCATCGCGCAGCCCTGAAAGCCGTTGTGGATGAAGATATCCGAAAGTTCGATTGGCGTCATGCCGTTCAAAGTGATGTCGGATTTTTCGAGCAGGTTCTGGTTAGACCAGCCTGGAAGGGGATCTGCTTCGAAAAGTTCGCCGTTCTGGTTCATGAACGAAAAGGAAGAGGCGATGACTTGGGCTTCGGGAAACTCCCGATGCGCCTGCAGCATCGTTTCGATTTTATCCGGATGCCAGCGATCGTCCTGATCGCACAGGAAAATGAAATCGCCGCTTGCCGCTTCGAGCAGGCGGGCAAAATTTCGGATGTAGCCAAGATTTTCATCGCTGTCGAGAACACGTACGTTCAAATTGGGATGCGCTTCGATCCAGGCGTTAATAACGGCGTTGCTGTGATCGGTAGAACCGTCATCGCGAATGAGCAGTTCGTCAAAGGGACGGGTCTGGCTGGCGATGGAATCGAGCTGTTCTGCTAAATACGGTTCGCCGTTATAGACAGCAACGACAACACTGACGCGCTCCAAAACCGGGTCCGGAACGGAGAGCGGGGAAGACGATTCAGAAGAAAGAGGCATAGAGATCCTTATCCTTTATCATCGTCTTCAAAGTTGACGGGATTTTCATCGAAGCGCACACGGATGCTCTTGTGGTCGATCTGGCGCTTGGTTTTGCCGTCGCGCAAAATGACTTCAATGCGATGGGCACCGTCGGTGAGCTTTTCTTTTGGAATGATGACTTCAAAGCCGACGGTGTCTTCATGGATGAAGCCGGCATAGTCTTCTTCGTACGCTTTGAACACGTCGCTTCGACGGGATCGGCACGTATTGGGAAGTACTTCGTCATCGAAGAGCACTTCAAGCTGTTCATCCAGGGAGTTGGAAACGCCCCAGCCTTTGACGTGAAGGTTTTCCGAGTTGGGCAGCGACTGGAAGGGCGCGGGGGTATCGATGAAGACGGCGCCGCGTACATGGGCGTTGGCGTCTTCGGCGGCTTTCTGCGCTTCTTCCTTGTTGTCGATGGCGGACTGTTCCAGGTATTTGGAAATGACGTACGTCGGGTCGCCGTCCAGGCGCAGATGGCCTTTGTAAATCCATACCGCGCGGGAGCAGAGAATTTTGACCATGCCCAGCGAGTGGCTGACGATGACGATCGTCTTGTCGGAGTCGCGCAGTTCTTCGAGCTTGTCGAAGCACTTGTTCTGGAAGTGCTGGTCGCCGACGGCCAGAATTTCGTCGATGAGCAGAATTTCGGCGTCAACATTGATGGCAACGGAGAAAGCCAGACGCATATACATACCGGAAGAGTACGTGCGGACCGGTTCGTCGATAAAGTGACCGAGTTCGGAAAATTCGATGATGTCATCGATACGCTTGTCGATTTCATCCTTGTTCAGACCGAACACAGCCGCGTTGAAGTAAATGTTTTCGCGGCCGGTGAAGTCCGGATGGAAGCCGGCGCCAAGCTCGAGCAGACTGGTCAGCTTGCCCTGGGTTTCTACCGTACCTTTATTCGGGTAGAGAATGCGGGTCATCAGTTTGAGAAGAGTCGACTTGCCGGACCCGTTGGTTCCGATCAGAGCGACGGTTTCTCCTTTTTTTATGTCGAGGGAAATATCATCGAGGACGACGTTTTCCGTCATCGCGCCTTTGCGGCGGGTGAGTCTTTCCTTGAGGGTTTTCTGTTTGTCTTTGTAGATCTTGAAGGTCTTGGTCATATGCCGGATTTCAATAGCATTGGACTGATCCATGAATCCACCTCGCGTTTCTAATGCGAAATCCTTACGGATTTCCTTACTTTGTTTCAGTTTCTTTTCGTTCAGATTCTTTTAATTTATGAAAAAGGAAGGCACCTCGGGTTCAGAGGCTGTTTCCTGTTCTTTCGTTTTTCAAATTGGTTTTGATCGTTCTGGCTCTGCCATCAGGCGGCAGGGCAATGGCCATACGCATTCGGAAAGAAACAAGGATGAGAAGGCAGTGACTGACTTCTCATCCCTGGCATTCTCGTTTCGGAACGGTTCTTTTCCGGATCGATGGGCCGGTTATTTCTTTTCAGACGAAGCTTTCGTTTCGTCTTCGTTTTTTGGTTCTGGCCGTTCTGGACGGAGGGTTCCGCATGTGTAGTAGTCTTCGCCCAGGAAGTCCGGGTTGATGTAGGGGTTGACTTCATCGTCCTTGCGCAGCTGGTAGGTAATGCTGGTGAGGTCGAGATTGGGGTTGTAGTACGGATCTTCGCTGCGCAGTTCATCCGGCCACAGATGATACATGCGGCGCACTTCGTTTTCAAAGCGGGCTTTTTTCTTCTCATCATCTTCGTAGCCGCGGGTCTGCGATTCGTAGTGGAACATGATCGCAAATGGGTTCTGGATGATCTGGTGGCCGGCTTTGCGGATTCTCAGGCAGAGATCAATGTCGTTGTAGGCGACGGCGAGATCTTCGTTAAAGCCGCCGATTTCTTCAAAGACGTGGCGGGGAACCATCAGACAGGCAGCCGTTGCGGCGGAGACGTTGGTCATCGTACGCAGGCGGTAGTTTTCGCCGCCTTCGACCTGACCGATCATCGCGTGACCGGCAACCCCGGAATGGCCGATGATGACGCCGTTGTGCTGGATCGTGCCGTCTTCATAGTACAGCTTGGCACCGACCGCACCCACACCGGGCAGAACGGCCTGGCCGAGGAGTTCCTGAAGCAGATCGCCGTTTATGGCTTCGGTATCGTTGTTCAGAAACAGCAGGTATTCGCCTTTGGCGTGCTTTACGCCAAAGTTGTTGATGGCGGAGTAGTTGAACGGATGCTGCCATTCAATGATCTGTACTTTATCCGGATACGTGCGCTTGATATCTTCGTAGCCTTCAAACGTCTTCTGTTCCGTCGAGTTGTTTTCGACCACGATGACTTCAAAGTTTTTGTACGTCGAGCGGCGGATAAGGTTGTCCAGGCAGACGTTGAGGTCGTTGATGTGATCCTTGTTGGGGATGATGACCGAAACGAGCGGATTGCCCGGTGTCGGGTATTTGAGATGGTACTGGCCATGGACGTCGGTATCGAGCACTTCGACATCCATACCGTTGCGTGTCGCCCAGTCTTTGAGGGCACGTTCGCCGGCCGTGTAGGCCCAGAGCTTGCTTTCGGAATCGAGCGCGGTCGATCCGGCATGCATGCGCCAGTGATACAGGATGCGCGGCAGATGGCCGATCTTTTCGGGCTTGCAGATGTCCATCAGACGAAGCACGAGATCGAAGTCCTGCGCGCCGTCGTATTCGCTTTTGAGCGTTCCGCCGGCCGCGTCATAGACGCTCTTTTTCATCGTCAGGAAGTGACAGATGTAGTTGGTGGAACGCAGCAGAGCCGGGGAGAAATCCGGCTTGAAGTTTGGACCGACATAGCGGCCGGTCGCGTCTTCAAATTTGTCTTCGTCGGTATAGACGAAGTCGTAGTCGTGTTCGTTAAACGCCTTAACGACTTCAAACAGGCAGTCCGGTTCGAGGAAGTCGTCGTGGTCGTACAGCGAAATGAGTTCGCCGTCCGCCAGATCGGCTGCGGCGTTCATGTTGCCGGAAATGCCGAGGTTTTTCTCCAGACGGCACCAGGAAATTTTTGGATCCGGATGCGCCTTGAGGTAGTCTTCGACATCGTTTGTCGAAGAGCCGTCGGCGATGCACAGCTGCCAGTTATCGTACGTCTGTTCGCGCACGGAATCGATCATTTTTTCCAGAAGATCGAGCGGCGTGTTGTACGCGGCAACGATCAGGGAAACTTTCGGATTCCAGTCAAATTTCACCCTGCGCTGCGCTTCAAGCTGTTCCGGTGTAGCGCGGTGCGCGAGGAACCAGCGGTTGTACTCATCGTTAAACGGGGAGTCCTTATGGGTCGCCTTGAAGTGGAGACGGGAAAGGAACGGTTTCAGCCCGTGGATGCGCAGGTATTCCACGCCATGGGAAATGCGCTGGGCGTTGATGCCTTTCAGATTAAGCCAGCTCAGTTTTGGCTGAACGATCGGAACGATCCATTCCTGCTGCCCGTTCGACACTTTCATGGAAAACGGCTTATCGAAGCGGGCCGGGTTGTTTACATAAATATGGAAGCCGCTGACGCGTTCGGTCAGAGTGAAGAAGCTGCGGGAAACATCAAAGCGGGCGGAGAAGCGAACTTTAGCGTCCTTAACTTCGTTTCCGTGCGCGTCGAGCAGGGTGATTTCGAACGGCTCGGACGAATTGGTGCCGATCAGCCAGCCCTGAATGATCAGAAGGTCTTTTTTCTTCTGGTACAGATAGACGTCGATCATCGACATCAGGCCAGTCGTATTGGTCGCTTTTTCGAGCGCCTGGCCTTCGAATACTTTTTTTCCGCGGCCGTTGTAGGTCAGTTCAACTTTTTCAACGTTCACGTTTGGCAGATCCGCACGCAGGGTAAAGCCGGCGTGGGTAATTTCCGGTGCCTGTTTGGCGAGGCGGGCACCCTGATTGCGGCGGTCGCGGCGTACGCGCGTGTGTACAGGCTGGCCGTTGACTTTCAGCTCAAAGTCGCCGCCTTCCGGAGTTTCGGTATCGACCGCGATGCCGGACATCACAATCGAAACGGACTGATCCGGATGCGGGGTTACGAGAAACTGGTTGATCATTAAAGAATAAAATTCATTGCTCATAAAATGTCCTTTTTAAACCGGTCAGTCCCAGGGCACAGGTCTTTGTCGGTGCGGCGTTCGGGCTGCCGTCTGATTACTTTACTTCATGTTTAACATCAAAATAACATTGATGAATCCATCGCGTCGAAATGAACTCTTGTACACTGTCAAATTTTCGCTTTGCGCAAACCAAAGCAGTTCAACTTCGATCGCATATTTCTTTTCTGTCGGGATGCTCTTTTTATATAAAGGAAAAAAGCAGATCTCCATACAGCCAAAATCCGGATAGAACATCCGGATCAGGTCTTCTTGATTCTGCAGAGAAATGCGTTTTCGATTGCTTGTTTCCTTCGTGTTTAACACGTAACCAACAAATTAAATGTGCAGAATCCCTCAATTGGTGCCGCTTTATCAGCGGGTAAGAAAAGATAGAAAGCCTTTGGAAGCCTTAGAGCTCTTCCGCAAAGCCTCTTTGCAGCTTGTCAAATACCCAGGTACCAAACATGGTCAGAACAATGCCGAGCAGCAGCACGATGCCGAGACAGATAAAGTTTGGCGCCGTTCCGTCCATCATGACGGCGCGGCTGGCGTCTACGATCATCGTCAGGGGGTTCAGACGGATCATATAGGCGAGAATATGCTTGGAAGGGAACACGCTGAGCGAATAAACGATCGGCGTTCCATAGAACAGCAGGTTTAAGACGAACTGAATAATGTTGTTAACGTCCTGGACGTACACATTCACGGCAGCCAGAATCAGACCGATGCCGTAAATGAGAAGGGCTTCAATCACTCCGATTGCCGGAATCCAGAGAACGTTCCACGTCAGAGGAATCTGGTAGATCACAACGAAGATCAGCATGATCGGAATGGAAATGAAGAAGTTGACCAGTCCGGAAAGAACCTGCGAAAGCACGAGGATCTTTCTCGGAAAGTAAACCTTCTTGACGACGCCCTCATTGGCCTTGATGCAGCCGGTCGCGCCGACCACGCCGCTCTGGAAAAAGTTCCAGGGGAAAATACCGGTAATCAGATACACCAGAAAGTTCGGCATGCCGCCGCGCATCAGGTAAGGGAATACCAGGTAGTAAACCAGCACCTGAAGCAGAGGGGTCAGAAATGTCCACAGGACGCCAAGAAATGAACCTTTATAGCGGCCGCGAATATCCTTGCGAACGTTCGTCTTGAGCAGTTCGCGATATTCGTAGAACTCGCGGATGGATTTCATGTCAAGCCTCCTTGAAGCCGGTACCTGTGTGAAACAGAAGAAACCGTGCCCTCCAATTATAAAAGAAATCGGAAGACAGAGTGAAAAATCCGTTTTCGAACGGGTTTACGGCTGTCCTCTATTGAAACAGATCTCCCCGAAAAACAAAAGCGCCGGAGCGTTTTGCTCCGGCGTAAATAGCGTTAAGGGAAGACGAAGCTGGAAATTATTCTTCCGGTGGGTCGTACATATGGGAGATTTCGTGCACGCGATCCGAATGCATGGATTCGTCCGCAAACTGCATCTTGTCTTCCTTGGCGTACTTCTTGACCTGCGCCGAGGTCTTGGCGATCGGGGCAAGCGTTCCGGCACCGGCTACGCATCCGCCCGGGCAGGCCATGCCTTCGAGCAGGTAGCCGTTGAGACGGCCGGCCTTGGCCATCATCAGCATCGTACGGCAGTTTTTCAGACCTTCGGCAGCCTGGACTTTTACCGTGGTACCCGGATTGTTTTTCTCGATAAGGGATTTAACGGCTTTCGCTACGCCGCCGGAAACCGCGAATTCACGGCCCGCTGCGGTACCTTTGTCAAAGGTGCCTTCTTCGGCAACAACCTGCGGCAGATCGATGCCCTTGGCGACGAACATGCCCATGACTTCTTCAAAGGTCAGAACGAAGTCGACGTCCGAACGAATGGAACGGCGGCTCGCTTCGAGCTTCTTCGCCGCGCAGGGACCGATGAAGGCCACTTTTGCGTTCGGGTGTTCCTTTTTAATGAGACGGGCGGTCAGAACCATGGGCGTAAGCGCCATGGAAATATAGTCTTTGAACTGAGGGAATTCCTTTTTCGCCATTACGGACCAGGCCGGGCAGCAGCTGGTCGCCATGAACGGCTGCTTTTCCGGAACTTTGTTCAGGAAGTCTTCGGCTTCTTCAATCGTGCACAGGTCGGCACCGATGGCGACTTCAACAACATCCGAGAATCCGGCTTCCTTCAGCGCCGCAACGACTTTTTCCGGAGTGACGGTCGGACCGAACTGGCCGACAAAGGCAGGAGCTACAGCGGCGATAACTTCTTCGCCTTCCTTCATGGCCTTGATGGTCTGGAAAATCTGACCTTTGTCGACGATGGCGCCAAACGGGCAGGAAACGAGGCACTGACCGCAGGATACGCACTTGTCGTAGTCGATTTTGGCTTTTCCGTCTTCGTCGGAATGGATGGCGTTCATGCCGCAGCTTACCGCGCACGGACGTTCAATTTTTACGATCGCATGATACGGGCAGGCTTCCATGCACTTGCCGCATTTGATGCAGAGGTCCTGATCAATTTCCGAATGACCGTCCACCATGTGTACGGCTTTTTTCGGGCAGACTTCTACGCACTGGTGGGAAAGGCATCCCTGGCAGGCGCTGGTGACCATGACTTTCTTTTCCGGGCAGCCATGGCAGGCAAAGGAGATAATGTTAACGAGAGGCTGGTCATAGTACTTTGTCGCTACAGCGCTCTCTTCGACGCCGTCACTGATCGCGCCGGCGGTGGTAATGTCGCGTACGGGCAGGCCCATGCCTAAGCGCAGACGTTCACCGATGATTGCACGTTCGAGAAAAACGGAATCACGGTATTTGGCCTGTTTGCCCTGAATGATTTCATAGGGAATGGCTTCCATTCTTTCTTTGTAATCGACGTCATCGCTGTAAGCCATATCGGCAATGGCCGCAAAGACTTTACGACGAATATCGGTAACCGAGTTGTAAACACCTCTCATGTAAGTTGCTCCTTCCTTCCTCTGTATGGAATCAAAATGTGATTTCTGATGAATTTACTTAAACAGCTTTCTTAGAATAACAAGTTGTTACAAAATTCACAAACAGAAATCATGAACTGTCGAAAATTATCTGGAAATGTAAGGGGTATCGAAAAATATCGCCTTAAAATTCAGGCACAGGAAGTGACGGTTTCCCATGCGGCTTTCGCAGTGTGTTCCTTATTATTTTTATTCCGGTCATCCTTTTTTTCAATGTATTGATTCAAAATGATATCGCACTGCACAAAAAGGAAATAAGCAAGCCGGAGCCGCTTCCTTTCATCCTCAGAAAATAGGATTTTTTGAAAACAGAAAACGGGATGGAAAAAAGCCGGCTGGATACTCCGTCGGCATAAAGAAGAAAAAATGAAGAAGAAAAGGAGAAAAGCGCTCCGTCCAGACGGTGGAAACACGCTTTTCTTTGGAAATATTCAAAATCCGCGAAAGCGGGAATTTTGATTGGAGAAGGAGAAATTTCTATGAAAGAGCTGATCATTCAGAAAAATGACGCGTCGCAGCGCCTGGACAAGTTTCTGCTCAAGGCGTTTCCAAATCTGCACAAGGGCGCGCTCTATAAAGCGGTGCGCAATAAGAAAATCAAGGTGAACCGCAAGCGGGCGCAGTTTGATCAGATCCTGCAGGAAGGCGATCACATTCTGCTCTTTCTGGCGCCGGATCTTCTCGAAACCAAACCGCAGACGATGGAAAAGCGGCCCGATCTGGATGTCGTCTACGAAGACGAAAACCTGATTGCGGCAAACAAGCCGGCCGGTCTGCTTTCGGTTAAAGATTCGGCCGAAAGCCAGGATACGCTCAACGACCGTCTGCTCTGGCATCTGTATAAAAACGGGGAATACGATCCCGCAGCGGAACAGTCGTTTCGACCGGCTCTGGCGCACCGTCTGGATCGGAATACGTCCGGTCTGGTGCTGGCGGCCAAAAACGCCGAAAGCGCGCGAACGCTGGCCGAGGCGATCCGGGAGCGCGCGCTCAAAAAAAGCTACCTGGCCGTTACCCGCAAAAAGCCCGTTCAGGGACATATTGAAGTCTGGCTGAAAAAAGAAGGAACAAAGGCCCTGATCAGCGAGAGCCCGAAAGACGGCTATGACAGCGCCATTATGGATGTGCACACGATTGAGGAAGATCCAGTACGGCATCTGTGCCTTTCGCAGATCGATCTGCATACCGGGCGCTTTCATCAGATCCGCGCCACGCTCGCCCATTTCCATACCCCGCTGGCCCGGGATGTGAAGTACGGCGATAAAAAAGGAAAAGGCGATTACCGGCTGCAGGCGTGGAAAATTTCGCTGGAAAACACGCCTTTTGAAAAGCCGGCTGTCATCGAAATTCCCAAAAGCGAAAGACTGTCCTTAAAAACGCTTTCTGCGGATTTTTAGAAGGGAATTCGAGCGGGAAGTCTGAAGCGAAAGCCGAAAGCAGACCGCCAAACTGGCGATTTTATAAAGATTAAATACAGAACAGAAAGCGTGCAGATCCAGCGTACGGAGCGAAACTAGAGCCGGTTTGGAAAGTCACAAGTTTCTGTTACCGTCCAGATATGACACGACTGCTCATTTCTGCGCTCGTCTGCACGGGCTGCTTTCTGTTTTTTATTTGGCGCCACTATGGTCGATCCGCTGCTGGACTTATCTTCTGGGTGCTGTATTATCCGTACGTTCTGCTCGAACTGGCCTGGTCAGAGGAACTGCTCTTTTTTTGCGTTCTCGGTCTTTTTGGCGGCATGGCGTGGATGGAAGATTTGTATACGCGCTATTTCAGCGCGTACTGGCTGTTACCGTTTGGACTTCTTCTTTTCTGGAGTGTCGGACTCACGCACCCGGGATTGCGGGGCTTTTCGCTTTTGGATGGTCTGGGCTTTGTGTATGGCATTGGCGGTCTGGTTTTATGGAGACAGAAGAAACTGGGGCTTGCGGATGTGCTTTTGCTTTTCGGCCTGGCGTTTGGGCTTGGCTTTGAACGCATGCAGGTGTGCATGGCCATCAGTCTTCTTACAGGCTTCGTTTTACTTGGCTTCTCAAATGAGGATATTCCTTTTGGAAGCGCGCTGATGATCGGATTTGTGATCGCCTTTGCGCACGGTATGACTCTGTATGAGAAACTTGCGGGCTGCTTATGATTTTTTCTGTTCGCGGATCGTGCACCGGAGGCTCCTGAGAAAACGAACAGAATTCCAGTTTTGAAAGGTTTGCTTTCCTGCCGGTTTTGGTACACTCAATGCATATTTCTGAACAGGAATGCATTTTTATTTTGTCAAAGGAGGGGATCCGAATGAACAGCTGGTTTGAAAACCTGAACGCCGTCCCAAATGGGCTTGCCTTAGGCGGCGGAGGGGCGAGAGGCTGCTACGAAATCGGTCTCTGGAAAGCTCTGAATGAAGCCGGGCTTCGCTTTGATGCGGTGAGCGGCACGTCGATCGGCGCGCTGGTCGGCGCCATGTATGTGCAGGGTGCCCTGCCACAGATGATCGAATTTGTACAGACGATGCATCCGCAGGCGATTGCCAAGGATATGGTTTACTTTCCCGAAAATCTTGGCAAATGGATTCAGGATCGAAAGAAAATTGAAGACTTTCTCTCCCGCTACATCTTTTCGAGAACGGGGATGAACATCTCGCCGCTCAAGGAATCGCTGGATGCGATGTTTGACTATAAAGCGTTCAGGGCATCGCCGACCAACTTTGCGTGCATGACGTTTAATCTGAGCACGAAAAGGCCGGAAGCCTATTTCAAAAACGAGATGAACGAAGAAAACGCGCAGAACATCATTCTGGCTTCCGCATCGTGTTACCCGGCATTTCCGGTCATGAAGATGAACGATCAGGAGTACATTGACGGCGGCTATTGGGACAACGTGCCGGTAGATCTGGCCGTGAAGATGGGCGCGAAAAAGGTACTTGGCGTCGATGTCGAAGGGCCAGGCCTCGTGCTTCCGGTTTCTCCATCGGTCGATCTCTTTTTGATGAAGCCGATTTTGCCGCTGGAAAACTTTCTCGATTTCTCCCGCGCTGCGTGCATGAAAAATCTGGCTGCGGGCGAGCTGGAAATGGGAAAACTGCTCGGCCTGTATGCCGGTCATCTCTTTACCTTTGATCGAAGCAGTCAGGAAGCCATCGATTTTTACGAAGGCTATCTGGGCTTTCTCTTTTCGATTCATCGTATTTCCATGGAGGCCAGAGAAATTGCAGGACTCAGCCGCTGGGCCGTGAAGTATTCGCCAAGCGACTTGTCGAAGGCTCTGCTCGAACAGGAAAGCTTTGTGGAACTGCTCGAAATTCTGGCGTATCTGGCCGGTCTCGATCCGTATCGCGTGTATTCATTTGCGGATTTTCTTTCTTTGCTTTTTACGCGTCTGGGCGAGATTGAAGCCCATCCGATTCGCACGACAATCCAGAATGAAGACGACATTCATTCGAAAATGCGGCTGATCGTACTGATGAAAGAGCGGATTGCGCGCACTGGCGTCGATTCGATGCTGAAAACGACCCCGTACAATCGAATTCTGCCCGGCCAGGTCGCGCTTGCCCTGGTCTGGTTTTTCATGGAGGCAGCTTATGAACAGAGAACGACATCAGAACCTGCGTCCGGCCGATAAGAAGCCGAATGAAAAATATGGACTCGTCCTTGGAGGCGGCGGTTCGAAAGGGTGCTATCACGTCGGCGTCTGGCAGGCGTTTAACGAAGCCGGCATCACCTTTGACGCGCTGAGCGGGACGTCGATCGGCGCGCTGGTCGGCATTTTTTATCCGGGAAACCGCATCGAGACGGTTACAGACTTTGTCATGAACATGCAGCCCCAGGAAATTGCGGCAGATCTGCCGGTTCTGCCGGTGACACTGAAGGAAAAAGTGCTCGGAAGCCGGACAGTTCTGAATTTCATTATCAAGTACTTCGATTCCAAAATGGACATCACACCGCTGCGCGAACATTTTCGGATGATGTTCGATTACGAAACGTTCAAAGAATCGCCCGTACGCTACGGATGCATGGCGTATAACGATACGAAAAAGGAAGCCCGCGCCTTTTTTAAAGGCGAAATTACTGCGGAAAACGCGGAAGAAGTCGTAATGGCTTCCTCGGCGTGCTATCCCGCGTTTCCGAAAGTGACGATCAACGGAGAAGAGTATATGGATGGCATGTACGCGGATAACGTGCCGATCGATCTGCTCAATGCCCTCGATCCCAGCCTGGACTGGACGGTCGTCGTCGACCTGCACGATCCGGGCGAACCGCTGCCGCCTTCCTTAACGGAAGACATGTTTTATCTCGAACCGCTGATTAATCCGGGAAACGCGCTGGATTTTTCTACCGGTCATGCGATGCGCATGTACAACCAGGGCTATCTCGAAACGCGCAAGCAGCTCGGGTCGCTCTGCGGCTATGTGTATACGTTTGAAAACCGGGATCTGCCCCTGATTGAGATCGTGGAAAACTATCTCATTCGCCAGACGACGCAGATGCATATCGTTTTCCCGAAAATCCCGGATCTGGATTTCCACATTTTGAAAAGCGCGCTCGGCTATACGCCTGGCCGCTCGTCTGCTGCAGCGGATCCTGGCTATGAATTTGGCCGGCTGGTCGAGGCGCTCGCACTGCTGGCCAAAATCGATCCCGTCGCGCTGTACGACTACGGCGACTATCTTGATCAGATCGTCACGCAGCTGGATGCGATCAAGTCGTCCTACGACGGCGATGAATTTCGGATCGTTGAATTTTTCTCGAAAATGAAACGGGAAGAAATCATGGTTGTGCTCCATCGCTATCTGAAAAAGAGCGGGCACTTTCCATCCAAAGTCGAAGCCATTAAAGAGCAGATTCCGCTGAGCTATACGCTGGCCTGGATCTGGTACTGCCTCGATGCACTCGTGGAATCGCTGCATCACGTACGCGCCATTCATGAAGGCAACGACGAACTCGAAGAAGAACTGTCCAGAACGCCGCAAACCCAGACAGAAGACGAATCCTCGAAAACAGAGAATTCCAAAGATCAGAAGACAAATACCGATCCAGCTTCTTTGGCGAGTCCGTCTTCTGAACCGGCCGTTTTGAACGCCCAGGATCCCGATGCCTATGTGCGGGTGATGTCCGGCGAAAAAGAAACCGAACCGGAAAACGTCTAGCAGCTTTTCCGATTTTGAAATGCGCATTTTCCCCATTCCCATACAAAAACAGCCCGAAGAAAACCGGAAAAACCGGCTCTTTGGGCTGTTCGTTTACCAGGCAGAAAAAGAATTCAGGAAATCAGGCAGGGGATGAAATCGATCGTAAGCGTCAAATAAAAGACGGGTATTTTCTCGACCGCCTCCTTGGGATAATTCCTTTATTCAAGGAGGCTTTTTCATGGAATCAATCATCCCTGCAATCGATCTCGGTATCGATTTCTCCAAAG
>NZ_JAHDSX010000051.1:0-15229 GCF_020969955.1 Allobaculum fili
GTCAATAGATTTTTAGAAAAAAGTGAAAAAACTCGAATCATTCGAGATTTGACTTGAAGAGTAGAAAAAAGACCACATCACTGCTTAACGCTGATGTGGTCTGAGAAATCTTAACTTAATGACATTGCTCCTCTTACCAGAAAAAAACTCCGCAGAATTCAGTGACCTGCGAAGCAAAAATGATAGTCGTCTTTTTAGAAAGCGAAGAACGCCGGCTATTCGATCCAGCGAATACGCTCTGGATCAAAATGTTCAGTTACATGAACGTCCTGCTTTGGATAGCCAAACGGAACCAGCGCAATCGATTCTAAAGTTTCATCCAGCTGAAGAACATCCGCCATATACTTCATTCGGTCTTTCAAAGGGGCTACGCCAAGGCAGACGCCGCCCAGACCGAGCGCTGTGATTTCCAGAAGCAGGTTTTCGATGCAGATGCCCATGTCGATTTCATTGTAGGGCGGACAGCTGTTCTCCTTGCGACACAGAACGGCAAGCAAAACCGGCGCGCCGGCCGCAAAATGCGAATATGGAGAAATGCCGGCCAGTCGGGTTTTCATTTCCGGATTGGTGATAACTGCAAATTCCCAGGGCTGGCTGTTCATGGCGCTAGGCGCCTGCATGCCGGCTTTGAGAACATCGATAATCTGTTCGCGCGATACGGGCTGATCGGTCCACGCCCGCACGGAAGCGCGTTTAAAAATTGGATTTTCACTGCAGGATTCCATAAGGTTCCTCCCCGGCTCCTGAGGAAATGTCGCAATACGGTAAGAACTGCAGAGCGGCAAAAACGTGCAGGAGCTTCTTTTTTCTTCAGTATAGTTATCGCGCAGGCAAAGCGCAGAGGGAATGAACGAAAAGCACAGACGAGAACGGCGCCTGGAAAGGCGCACGCAGATTGTTTTCAAGTGCTCTCTATCCTGCGCAAAGAAAAACGATGGCCTGTTCTGTCATCGACAGGCCATCGTTTTTAATGCTTTTTAAGTGCTGCAAAGGCGCTTTCGTTGACGGAGAGAACTGCGCGTTCGAGTTCTCTGGCGGAAATTCTTGTGGCGCCATGGGAGAAGACGGAGTTCTGAATGAGGCCGTCGCTCGTGGCGGCAATGCAGTGAAATTTGCCTTTGAGATCCGCGGCCTTCTTTTCAATCCAGGCATCTGCGCTGATGCCGGATGGCGTGTACACAATCGAAGCGGATCCGTTTTTGGAAGAGGAGCCGGGATTGCCTTTGCGGCGGTTGCCGTCAAAGACCACGATCAGCGAATACCCTTTGTACCCCTGGTAGTTGATGAGCAGACTGATCAGCTCTTCGCGCGCATCCGATAAAGAATGCGAGGAAATTTCGCGCAGAGACGGCCATGAGTAAATCATGTTATACCCGTCGACGATCAGAACCGTTGGCAGATGCGAGAAGGTCGTAACCTGCGTTGGTTCGAGCGACAGGTCGGTTCGTTTCTTTTTGGATGGACCGGCTTTTTTCGCGTTCTGGTTGCTGCCGCCGGCGTTCTGGAAGACGCGGTTCAGCTCCTGCGCGGAAACTTTGGACGAGTTGATCGAAATCGAAGAAACCGTCTGGGTATTGTCCACGGGCGGAATGTGCAGGTGGTCTTCCACCTCATCCCATTCGATCGTAAGGCCGACACCGTTCGAGCAGAATACCGATCCCGAAGGATAGAAGCGGTCGAGGCTTTCGTCGTAGCCGATCTGTTCGATGACTTCCTCGGCGTTTTCGCAGCGGTCGTAGCCGTCGTTTTCCACGGAAATATCGGCACGCCCTTTGGAAAGGGAGGCAAGTGTCGTATTCAGATTCATCAGCGTGCTGACCGGACCGCGTCCGGTAATGCGCATTTTTCCCGATTCCATTTCTTCTACCTGAACTTTGGCGCGTCGGGTTTCGAGTTCGTACAAAATGCGGGAAAGATCTTCGGCAGGCGTTGTGATTTCAAAACGGAAAAACGGTTCCAGCAAGACGTTCTGCGCCTTTTTCAGGCCCTGGCGCATCGCCCGGGATGCTGCCTGACGGAAGTCCCCGCCCTGCGTATGTTTCTGGTGAGCGCGGCCGGCGATCAGCGTGACATGAATATCCGTCAGCGCGGATCCGGTCAGAATGCCTTTCTGGACGTGATCCGAAAGGGAAGAGAGGATGAGCCGCTGCCAGTTCAGAGACAAAACGTCGCGGGGAACTTTGGACGAATACGTCATGCCCGATCCGCGTTTGCCCGGTTCGAGCATCAGGTGCACTTCGGCATAGTGGCGAAGCGGTTCAAAATGGCCGTAGCCAAAGACGGTATCGTCAATCGTTTCCTGGTAGACGATTTTCCCGTTTCCAAATTCGCATAAAATACCGGTGCGTTCGTAAATCCGGTTTTTGAGAATTTCTTTCTGAATTTCGCCCATCAGACGGATGGAAATCGTCTGGGACGCTTCATCGAATTCGATCTGAAGCATCGGATCTTCCATCATCATCTGCCGCAGCGGCGCCATCATCGTGACCGGATCTACACCGGCCGGCAAAATCAGTGCGTAGCACAGGGAAGCGCTCAGCTGCGCTTCTTTGCGCGACGTCTCAAAACCGAGTCCGTCGCCAGGTTTCAGATTCTGAAGCCCTTTGACCAGAACGATATCGCCCGCCGAAGCTTCCTTGACGGGACGAATGGACTGTCCGTTCGCCATGAAGAGCTGATCGGCTTTCTGATCGCCGCGCTCATCGTGAATTACATCTTTGGCGTGGAGCGTTCCGCCGGTCAGCTTAAGATGGGCAATCGGCGCCTTGGCGGAATCGAGCGTGATTTTAAAGACGCGCGCCCCAAATTCTTCTGGATATTCCTGTTCTGGCGTATAGGCAAGCAGAGCATCGAGCAGTTCGCTGATGTTTTCGTTTTTCAGTGCGGAGCCAAACAGCACCGGAAATGCCTTGCGCTCCTTGACGGCCTGCGCCATGGACGCGGGGGAGAGGGTTTCGGTCTGTACAAATTCATCGAGCAGCTTTTCGTCGAGCGCCGCAAACTGTTCGATCCAGTCGTCCACGCTCAGATCTACGATTCGGGTATCCAGATTTTTCTCAATGTCCGAAAGCAGTTCTTCTTTGGAATAGGACGTCGCGTCCATCTTGTTGACAAAGAGGATGGACGATACCTGATACGCATCCAGGCATTTCCAGATTGTGCGGGTATGCGACTGTACGCCATCTAATGCACTGATCAGAACGATGGCCGTATCGAGAATGGAAAGCGAACGTTCCATTTCAGCGGAAAAGTCGGCATGGCCCGGCGTATCGATGACATTGATCGTTGTATCCTTCCAGGTGAAGGAAGCCTGCTTGGAATAAATGGTAATTTTTCGTTTTCGTTCCTGCTCGTCAAAGTCGAGAAAGGCGTCCTGATGATCGACGCGTCCAGCCTTGCGGATCTGGCCGGAGGTCAGAAGCATGCTTTCAATACAGGTGGTCTTTCCGGCATCGACATGCGCAAGAATCCCGGTTGTGATGGTTCTCATTTGCATCTTCCTTTCTCTCTATCTTTTTTCTTCATGCGCATCGTCATCGCGGACACATGAAGACGGAGTCAGCGGCTGCAGGCTGTCCCGGTGCAGCGTATCGGTATCGAATACCTTCACCTCACAGTTTTGATAGAATGCGCCGGCATAGGCTTCATTATCCATGCCTTTGAAATAGTTTTCAATCACCCGGCAAATTCCGCCGTGCGTTACGAGAAGAACATTATGCGCCTTTGACGGATACTGTTTCTGAAGCTCGTCGAGAAAGGTGTATACCCGGGCGGCCACATCCAGAAACGATTCCCCGCCTTCAAACGGCTTGAAGTACTGATGCTTTTCTTTCTGGTATTCGGGATCATTGCGCAGAGCGCCTTCAAAAACGCCAAAGTTCTGTTCGATCAAAGCCGGGGCGATTTTCATCGCAAAAGGAAAGCTCGTGTTTTTTGAAATGGCCTCTCCGGTCTGCATGGCCCGTTTCATGGGCGAGCAGTACACAGCGTCAAAGGCAATGTCTTTCAGTGCTTTACCTGCCTGATCGGCCTGCTTTAAACCCGTGTAATTGAGCGGTTCATCCGTTCGGCCCAGAACGCGGTTCTGATGGTTAATATTTGTTTCTCCGTGACGAATCGTATAAATTTTCATGATAAAAGTTCCTTTCTGTCATCGGCTTTCGTCGACGGCCGCAGAGGAATATGGAATTGACTGCAGGAAGGACAAACGCCGTACAAAAGCGGCTCTGGAAAACGCAGTCAGTTTATAAGGCTGTTTCAAAGACGTTGCTTCATCTGTTTTTAAGGAAAACCGGCAAAATCAGAACGGTCCTTTTAAGCCGGCGAACATTTTGGGACAAAGCGCATGGTCAGCCACCTGACAATCCGTTCCTGCAGGGACTGGTTCTGTTCTTTACTATAACCGGTTGAAGAAAGGCGTGCCGTTTCAAAAACGAAGAAGCCGGCTTGTGCCAGACGGGCCCAATCGAACAGGCCCGCAAATTTTGAGCAAGTACATGAAGGAGGGAAAAAGATGAGAGATTCACACAACGATTTTTTTGGCGGTACCCAATCGTCAGAAGATACAAAGAAAGAAACCGTGTATGAAGAGGATCTGCGTGAAGAAGATCTTTATCTTTTTGAAGATCCGAAAACGGCGACATCTAACGACATAAATTCAGCTGCTCAGCCGTCCAAACCGGTCGTTTTGCGTCCTCTGCCGCAGCAGGCAAAACCGGATCTGTCCAGTACTGCTTCCAGAGAACAGCCAAAACGAAGCGTACCCCAGACGGATTTCCGCTCGCGCAGGGATATGCCGGATATTCCGGCTGATGCGCAAAGCAGCCCATATGGGAAGACATCCAGATCTTCGGACTTTGCAGAAGAAATGGACGAGTATTCAAATCCCTCTTCAGGTTATGATGCAGACCACTGGGATCCCGCCTGTGACGAAGATCGTTACGACATCCATACCGGTCAGGATTCTGACTTTGACGATGCGCCGTACGAAGACGATCAGCCTCTCCTGCAAAGAGAATACACAGAAGACGACAGCCGTTCGCGAAGAAGCCGCCGCTCTTCCAGACGTTCCCGCAAAGACCGGGATCGGGACGATCGCCGCTCATCCAGAGCGCAGGATCGAAAGGAAGCCCGTGCAGCCCGCCGCCGCGAAGACGACGAAGATAAGGAGGACGCATACTTCAATCATCGCCAAAACAGAGAATATGTACAGGACAACGATCCAGAACCGTCTTCACGCAGATCTCGCAGTCGAACAGCGCCATCCGATGAATATGATGACGAGTACGAGACGCATGCCCATTATGAGGACGACCCTCGAGACTCCAGAGACCGCTCCGGCCGTCGAGGGGGAGGCATTCCATGGATTTTGCAGGCGGTACTCTATTCGGCTTTAGGTCTTGGCCTCGGCCTTTTTGCCCGCTATATTGATCTTCATCCTTCCGACAGCACGATCCAGTCGCTGGCCGTTTCACTTTCGGATCTTCCGTTCTGGATGATGTGTGCCGTCGGGATCAGCGTCTATTCCAAAAACGGCCTGGCGGCGTTCGCGAACGTTCTGCTGTTTTTCTCCTTCATGGATATTGCCTACTACTGGTATTCCTATCAGTACGATGGAACGCTTCTGATGAAGCTCTTCGTCTTCTGGGGTCTGCTGGGGGCGGCGAGTTCGCTGCTGGCGCCATTTGTGCATTACGCCAAGTCGAAGGGCGTATTCGGCTTTGTGCTTTCTGTACTGATTCTTGCGGTGCAGGCGATTCTGACCGGCTGGTCGGTGATCGGCTGGAACTTTCTCTGGTTCGTCGGCTCGATGCTGTTTCTTTCCCGCAAATCCATATTCATGACGCTGCTCATGGGTCTGGCCGGCGGTCTGCTTGGCATTGGCGTCTGGATGTATCTGCATCAGATCGGCGTGAGCAGTCTGCTTCGCCATTCCACAAGGACCGGTGAAGAATCGGCTTTTATGGTCTGGATTAAGCAGACGGATCTGAGTGTCTGGCTCGAACAGCTTCTGTACCGTCTGGGCATGGTTCCTGGTCAGTAATCAAAAACAATCGGAAACTATCTCTTATTGGTTAACGTTTTCCCTTCGATTTTCTCCCTGTTCTTTCGTTTTTCTGCCCGCTAGTGTGCGCCAGGCACATACAGCGGGCTTTTTGGCGGCACAAAAAAATCCAGCCGCAAAAGGCGACTGGATTGGAAAGTTTCTGAAACCGATTTTTTCGTTATAGCCGTTCGTAACGGACAAAGGGAACCGCCAGGATGAGGGGAGCAGCAGACCTCAGCGGCGAAATAGAGCGCACGACTCGGCACGGTCTGAAAAAGACCTTCCCCGGAAGGAGGCTGCAAAGGAAAGCAGGATGCTAAGGAAAATGGAAAGTCTCGCTCAAAAAAGCGCAAAAAAATCGAACACTGCGAAGTGTTCGATCTGGTTTCAAGTGGTGGATCCTTAGGGATTCGAACCCTAGACCCACTGATTAAGAGTCAGTTGCTCTGCCAGCTGAGCTAAGGATCCATGATTTGTTTTGTCATGAGAACTTGCGCCCTCGTGACTGCCTGAACATAATAACACAGCTGGGCCGGAATGCAATTCCAAAAACAAAAAAATGAAAAAAAGTTGATTTTCAACGGGCGTGTAAAAATTAAGGCGCGTTCGATTCGAACACAGAACAGACACAAAAGAAAACCGATGCATTTGCAATTGAAGAAAGGCTGCCTAAAATGTTAGTTCGTTCGCCGTCCCCTCAAATTGGAAGAGATATTGTGACAGGGTATAATGAAGGCGCGTTTATTAAAGATTGGAAGATATTCATGCGAATTGAACAGATTACTATTGAACAATATGAAAAATTTATCGAAGACAGCCAGTTAGGCTTTGTCTTCCTGCAGATTCCCTCGTACGCGAAACTGTATGACCGTTTCATTCTGGCGGGAATCAATGACGAAAACCGCATTACCCATGCCGTCATCGTTGAACCCAAACCCGCTATGAAGATGTGGAAGTTTGCGTATACTGCCGGCGGCTTTTTAAGCGATGACCGCGCTCATGACGCGGACTTCCTGGAAGAAGCTTCCGAGTATCTGAAAAAGGAAGGCTTCATTCTATGGCGTATTGAATCGTCTGTGGAAGTAAAAGAATACGACCGCGAAGGCGCCGTTGTGGAAGGCGGCTTTGACAACACGAAAGAGCATCTCGCTCTCGCCGAAAAAAACGGATTTCACTGGCACGAATCGCCGTTAGGCACCGATACGAGCCATCAGATTACAT
Organism: Allobaculum fili; assembly: GCF_020969955.1. Classification (NCBI taxonomy): domain Bacteria; kingdom Bacillati; phylum Bacillota; class Erysipelotrichia; order Erysipelotrichales; family Erysipelotrichaceae; genus Allobaculum; species Allobaculum fili. Next base: position 7,268 of record NZ_JAHDSX010000051.1, read on the forward strand.
GGCAGTCGGTCGTTGAGCTCAAAGACGGCATCAACCAGCACCACAAAGGCTATCAGGGCAAGCTCACTCCGGAAATTCCAAACCGGGACATTGCGGATATCGACAAGCTGATGTCCGGCAGCTCGAGAAAGTATACCCATAAGGCCGAACGCGAAGGCTTTACGCTGACCATCAAGAATCCGTCCGAAATGGAAGAGCAGGACTGGGCCGATATCGAAGGCATGCTTGACAAGTCCGGCGAATACAAGAACTTTGATACCGGATCCGGCGAAAAGCGCCGCGATCTGGCCAGCGTATCCGACGGTTACTGCAAGCTCGTCAAAGTCCACAATGCGGATGGACAGCTGGTTTACGGCGGCTACTGGTACGTAACCAACATGGAAATGTTATGTTACTTCGGCGGAATTGACCGCAGTGCCGTCCGCTATAACCTTTCCGGCTTCATCCATCATGAGATGTATAAGCACGCCCTTGAACTCGGTCTGGAACGCTACAACTACGGCGGAATCAGCGGCTACTTTGAAAAGGGTCAGGACGGCTACGGCAGCTTCTTTTTCAAACGCGAACTCGGTGCGACCGTTGTTCGTACGTTCGGCATTTTCGACAAACCGCTCAACGCGATGGGCAAAATCTTCGAACAGCGCCTGAACAAGTAAATCCGAAAGAAATTCAGCCGGCAATACAGTTCAATCCGGAATACAGGAAGAAACGGGAGCAATCGACAAGCGCTCACGTTCAGACGATTCGCTTTATAAAGCCAGTCGTTTCGATCCTGCAAATTCACAAATCCGATTCACAGAACAGACTTAGAAATCCAGCGGGATGGTCAGTCACACAGGACAGGCCATCCTGCTGCTTTTTTATACCCAGACGAAATAAATACGAATATCCGCTTTCGACATTCATCCCGCAACCGTGTTTCGCTCAATAAACGTGCATCCTCCGGCACAGAAATTTGTCGATACGAATTGGCAGAAGGGGCCGTGTCGAAGCGAATCGGCGAGACAAATGTGTCGAAGCAAATGGGGCGAAGGGAGCGAGCAAAGCGGAAAGCAGCATACGGATAGCAGAATACGGAAAGCAGAAAAAATCCCCTGTTCAAGTCGTGAACAGGGGAAGAAAGAACGAAGCAAATTTCTTGCGGGCTGTGGTTGATATGCAGCCAGGAAACGAGGTGTACGGACTAGTCGAGGATCTGGTAAATCACGTCTTCGGTATTCTCGTCATCGTAAACAATCTGGTAGGAAATGCCGCCGGCGTCGAGAACCTGCGCATCGCGCTCCGTACCTGCGATGTAGTCGATATCCCAGTTTTTGAGCATCGAAACGGGCAGATTTACCTGTACTACGTCGCCCGAAGGGCTGGCAATTTCCAGATCGCCATCCGGAATCAGGGAAACGTAAATGTGCGCGTAACGGTTAATTTCGTCTTCAAACTTGTGCTCCGGATCGATGAGTTCCCATTTTTCGAAATCCGGGTAGAAGTTGACGCCGTTAACGACTTTGACGCCATTGGCCATCATCAGCGCCTGACGCAGATCGTTTTCGGTCGTCAGCCACCAGGAGTCAGGATTTTCTTCACGAATCTGTACAGCGGCCTGTGCCATGGGGTATTCGGCAACGCTCGCCGTTCCCTGCATGATCGGGTTGACAAGCATGCCGCTGCCGGCTGTCCATGCCAGCATGCCGCAGAGGGTCAGCTGACGATAGCGGGTAAAGGCCAGCCAGAACAGGAATGCCAGACCGATTGAGAAGACATAGAACATGGCCCGCGATCCAAACAGCCGCAGGAAGTTTGGCAGGATCATGTAATGCGTAACCATAGCGGCAAGAACGGCGTAAATGGCGCAGGCGACAAAGCCGGAGAGCGTTTTGTGCGGGAACTTGGTGTCCTGCACTTTGTAAATCGTCCAGACGGTAAAAATCGTGCCGGTATAGCCAAATACGGTCTGCATGCGGTTGCAGGAAGAAAGCAGAGTCACTTTCGCCAGCCATACCGGGATTTCAAAGTGCAGATAAAACGCCTGGAACAAAAGGGAAAGGAAGAGAACCGTTCCGATCCAGCGGGAGCGGTCTTTCTTCTTTCTCAGCCAGTAGAAGAGATACGGATAGTACAGGCAGCAGGCAACGCCAAACTGCGTAAAGCTCGAGATTTCACTGTTGTTAAGCAGATCCGGATCGGTATACGTCTGCAAAAGGCTGACCGGGTTGATAAACAGCATCCACGGTGCGCCGGTCGCCCCATGAACGACGCGATCGCCCGGATAAACGGTATCGTTGGCCATCATCAGCGCATCTTTTGCCGAAAGCAGTGTCGGCACCAGAACGATGCAAAGACCGCCGATGACCGCGATTACGTTCCAGATGTTGCTCTTTTTCCATTCCAGCTCATCTTTATCCCGATAAAGACAGGCGCACATTAGGAAGAAGGCGAGCAGTCCGCAAGGAACCTGCAAAGAAGGGAAGAGGGCCAGAACAAAGCCGTCTAACGATGCAATAGCCAGAAGCGTGAAGGCCCATTTTTTCCAGCCCTGCGCGCGGAAAAACCAGTAGCCGACCACAAAGAGCGTACTCGCCCAGAAAATCGCATCGTAGAAATGGGGCGAGAACCACCACTGCATGCCCGGCGCAAACGTCAGGATAATGGCACCAAAAACGGAAAGGTATTTGTTTTTCGTCAGGATGTGGAACATCTCGATCGAAACCATCACCATCAGAATCGTTTTGGACAAAAAGTACCAGGAAATGCCGTAGGCGTTTCCAAACAGAATGTAGCCCCAGACAAACGGCTTGCCGATCAGGGAGAGCGACAGAACCGGGGAGTTGTAGCCGACGATCATATCCTGACCGCCGATCGACATCTGATGGGAAATCTGGGCGTAGTCGTTGTAGTACTGGGAGAAGTAATACGGAAGCTGTACCGCATACTCATCGGCCCGCGGAATACGCGGACGGCCCATTAAAATGGACTGTTCCACTTCCGGATTTGCGGTAAACGAGTACATGTAGCAGGCCGCGTTGGACGTGTGGATCTGGAAACAGAGCAGAACCACAAACACAATCGCCGCAATCAGCCAGCGCCAGCGATACATTTTCTCGAACACCCCGTTCAGGAATTTGGAATAGAACAGGCGAAGCAGGTTGATGATCAGAACGAGCGTTCCGCACACCGCGATGATCGTCGTTTTTGTGAAGAAAACAGAAGTGAAAATGGTATAAGCCAGAATCAGCAGCGATTCCAGAAGAATCATGATGACTTTGGATCGCGGCAGTCTGGTTCGATGAAGACGGAGCGTAGAGGACGTACTCATATCGCCCGACCTTCCTTTCGTCGATGGGTTTCGCTTTCAGAACGCCATCGCTCGAATTCAAAACAGCCTTGATCAAACAGGCAGACAGACATGGCAAAACTCCTTTCTTGCGTCTCCGGTTTTGAATGAATATTCGCAGAGAAAATCGATGTATAAATGAGGACTCTAAATAATCAGATCCTGTACACACAGAAACACCTCAGAAAAATCTGAGGCCAAATCAGAAGAAACGGGTCATTAAATCCCGCAGGACTGTAACGATTCTGTGTCCAATCGATCCTGTCCGTTCAGGACAGTCAGAAAGATATTAACATTTCTGGATTTGAAATCGTCCTTTCATCCGGAACTAAAAAAGACAGGAACAGGATCCGTACAGTTTCACATGTGGAAAATCGTGCTGCATTTTGGCCAGACGGAATTTCAGAAGGACTGAGGGAATGCAGGAAAACCGAAAACCATAAAGGACCAAACGGAACCGAAAGAATCCATACGGTATACTGAAAGAGCTTACACAGGATGGGAAAATTCGACGCGGAAATTTTCCTAAGCAGTCCGACGGAACTGAGAAGACTCACTCAGCCAAAAAGACGGCATGAAACGGGCAATTGTGCCGTCTGTCAAAATGAATGGACAGCGCTTTTTCATCGGAAACGGGCATACAGATCGAAAGAAAAAGAAAAACATGCGTCGAAAACCAGTTCAGGAATACAGGATAAAAACAGGATAAAATATGAAACGGAAAGGAACAAAAAGCTTGCTGTGCGCCTTTCTGGCTTTAAGTTCACTGAGCAGCGCGCCGGTTTTTGCCGCGCAGTCATCCAGCGATTCGGCCGTCAGGATGATCCGATCGACCGACAGAGTTCAGAGAAATTACAGCGCCAGAAAAGCTGCGCCAAATACAGCCGTCGCTTAAACCGCACAAATGCCGGCGGCCGAGCATCTGAAAGATTACTGGGATTTTGAAGGGAATACCCCGCTTCAGTCCAAAACGAGTACCCATACCGCACTTACCGCAGTTACTGCGCAGACCGCTTCGGCAGAAAACAGCCTGTTTGGTCAGGTTTATCGTTTTCCGAGCGATCCTTCCCAGCATGCGTGGCTGCAGGCCTCGAACTATATCAATACCGGTCAGGGCCGCATGACCTTCGCCTTATGGTACAAATACGATCCAAGCCAGGACAGTGCGGACGGATCGTCTGTCGTACTGCTTCAGCATACGGGAAGCGGAAGAACGATTCTCTCGCTGCGCGCAGACGGCCATTATCACACGTATCTGAACGCCACGGATGTGTTCTCAGAAGGAACGGTTGCTAAAGGCGAGTGGCAGCACGTCGCGATCAGCTTTGATCAGGACGCGAAAAAAGTTCGCTTCTACATCAATGGAAAATTTGACAGTGAAAAGGATCTGGGCAATACGGTTCTGAATCAGATGTTTGATCTGCGGATCGGTCACCATAAAAACGATACAGGAACCAACCCGCACGGTCTGCGCGGCGATCTGGATGAACTTTGCGTGTACGACACGAAGCTTTCGGATGCCGATGTACTCGAACTGTACGCGCAGAAAGGAAAAGGACTCCTTCTGACGGATCTTGAAGAGTGGGTCGCAAAAGGACAGACTCTCTGCGACGACAGCAAAGTGAGCCCCTCGGCAAAAACAGCCGTGCAAAACGCGCTGGATGCAGTGGAAGCGCTCGATCCCGAAACGGTATCCATAAATGAACTCCAAAACGCCTGCGAAACCTTGAAAACGGCATGTCAAAATGCGGAACAGTCTCGTCCGGCCATTCTGCATGTGGAAGACGAGATTCTTCGAACGATCGATCCGGATTCCATTTTCGGCATCAACCATCGCTATGCGTTTAACGCGTATGGAACCTTTGATGACGAAACGATGCAGGTTAAGGACGAGTTCAAAACGCTGTACAAGGATGCAGGTTTTGGATCGATTCGCTATCCCGGCGGATCCATTTCCAACCTGTTCAACTGGAAAACGACGCTGGGTCCAAAAGAACAGCGCAAAAAACAGGTTCATGCCTTTTATAACAATGGAAGACAGACCGGCATCGATCCCAACTTCGGACTCGAAGAAATTGCCAGCTTCGCCGATGAAGTCGATTCCGATATCGTTTATGTGTACTCGCTGGCAAGAGGCAGTGCGCAGGACGCATCCGATCTGATTGAATTTCTGAATGCGAAAGTCGGAACCAATCCAAACGGCGGCATCGACTGGGCGAAGGTGCGCAGCGATTACGGCCATCCGGAACCGTACAACGTACAGTTCTTTGAAATCGGAAACGAAATCCAGCAGTGCTGCGGCATTAACAACGACGGCAAGACGACCCAGGGCTACTGGATCGATTACCGTTCCGACGGATCCGATGCGGTTCACGCCTTCACCCTCGGTGCGCCAACCGCTTATAACCGGATTTATGCGGCCAACCCGGACAACTGGGACGAAAACGCCTCCCGCTCCGACGGATCGAAAAACATGGTTCGTCAGCTGCGTCACGTCAATACGAACACCATGCTTTACGAAGACGGAAAACTCCGCATGGATCCGGATTTCCAGGCACTGGAAAACGGTGCCCACGTCTACGTCGGTCAGAACGCGGCTTCCGCGACGGAATGGACGATTGTCGATTCCCTTGAAAATGCCGGACCAAACGATCAGAAGTGCACGCTGAACTATTCCACAGGCGAAATCACATTTGGAGACGGAGTCCATGGCGCCGTTCCTGCCAGCGGTCATGGCATATACGCGTCCTACAGCGTGAATCATGACGGCTTTAACGATGTATCCGAAGCGATGCGCCAGACCCAGTCGCGCATCAATGAACTGGAATCCAAAGAGCATGACGTGAAAATTTATACGGCCTGGGAAAACGTCAACTTCGTCAATCTCGAAAATCAGCTTGGCAAAGCGGACCTTTACGACGGCATGACGATTCATCCTTACTCAGGAACCGTCAACGAAAGTTCAGATGAAGCTTTCCTGCTTGATGTGATGGCCAAAGCGCAAAACTGCAGAAACCGCGTCGTGAACTACTTAAACCAGATGCCGGAAGACAAAGTCCCGGCCATTTCGGAATTTGGCATTTACTACAACACCAGCGGACGTACGCGTTCCCAGCTGCACGCTCTGTATGTCGCCCGCTGCATTATGGATTATGCCGAACTGGGCTCGCCCTACATTCAGAAGCACTGCCTCTCGGATTACTACACATCCGGAGCCGATGCCTTAGGTCCAACGCAGCAGGCCGTCATTCAGGTTGTGCCGCTGGCCGGCTCAGATACGGCCACAGGCAAAGGCAATTTCGGTTACTTTGCGACGCCAAGTGCGCACGTCTTCCAGATTTTCAACGCCGGATTTGGAACCGAACTGCTCAATTCCTCCCTGTCACAGGACTACACGCTGTCCAACAACGTCAATTCCATTTCTGTTCTGGCCAGCCGCGATGAAGAGCACAACTATTCCATCGCCATCGAAAACGCGGATCCGACAAATGCGCGCGAGATCCAGATCGAACTGCCGGAAACGGTCGAAAACGCAGTGATCAAGGCGCAGCGTCTGGAATCCAATGGTCTGGCGGATGAAAACAGCCTCACCAGTCCCGCAAACGTTACGGTCCGTACAGATGAAATTCAGACGGATGAAGACGGACGCGTTTTTGTAACCGTACAGCCGCATTCGTTCCTGATTCTTCGCGTGTATGAACCGGCCGATAAGACGGAACTCAATTCGCTCATTGAGCTGGCGAAAAATGTGAAGACCGATGGCAGTGCGAAGTTTACCGATCTGAAAAACCGCCTGGATCAGGCGCAGATCGTCAGCCGTAATGAATTCGCCCGTCCGGCTCTCGTTCAGGAAAAGAGCGAACAGCTCAGCTACGCCCTCGAACAGCTTCTGGATCCTTCTTTATTAGAGACGGCTGTAAACAAAGCCGAAACGCTGAAGGAAGCCAGCTATGCCAAAGCAGACTGGACGTCCCTGCAGGAAGAACTGAGCGAAGCAAAAGAGATTCTTCGTACTTCTGTATCGCAGGCGCAAGTCAATGAAACCGCTATGGAGCTGAATCAGACACTCCTTGCCCTGCGCAGACTTCCGGATCCGGCAGCTCTGGAAGAAATCCGGGATTAAACTTTGCCGCCCTTTCTCTGGGTATTCCTCCTTTCAGACGATCGATACAGGCTGGATTTGTGATTTCGTCGATTTCGCCTGTACGGCTGAAAAATCCGGAAGCCAGTTTCCAGAAATTCTCTTTCAGGAAAAGAAGGGGAGGCGTACCGAAGCGACCAAATCGCGGCGGTCTTTAAGGGAGGTCTGTAACGGAGGATTGCCTGAAGCAGCCTTAATTCCACACGCAAAAAGCAGAGATTCTTACCCTCTCTATATCAGGGAGGATGGAATCTCTGCTTTTTTATTTGGAAAATAATTTGCGAGAAGGCTGCGGGCGGTCAGAAGCCGCACAGAAACTGGACTGGACAGGAAACAAAATGGGAAACACAGAGGATGGGCGCGTTTTTCCGTAAGCGTCAAATAAAAGACGGGTATTTTCTCGACCGCCTCCTTGGGATAATTCCTTTATTCAAGGAGGCTTTTTCATGGAATCAATCATCCCTGCAATCGATCTCGGTATCGATTTCTCCAA
>NZ_JAHDSX010000052.1:0-14893 GCF_020969955.1 Allobaculum fili
GCGGTAGATGTATTGAAGTCACTTCTGCCGTATTCAAAGGATTTACCTGAATATCTTCGAATTGGATACCGTGGACCGGATCCGAAGTATGAAGAAAACGATGAAGAATAAAAAATACGCCAAGCGGAATCTCGAAAGGGATCCCGTTTAGCGTATCTAATATTCAGTCTCGCGTATACCCGTCGATTGTTTGACACTTACGTTCCGTCCAGTCCCCTCCGTTTTGGGCACAAAAAAACCCGGCATGACCTCAACGGGTCATACCGAGCGATTTAAATTCAGATTGAAGAGAGAACAGAGTCGGTTCTAGTCTTCTTTTTCAAGCGTCGTCTGGCGAAAGCGGGAAAGGAACTGTTTCGTTCTTTCGTTTTTCGGATGTTCGAAGACTTCATCCGGCGTGCCTTCTTCGGCGATGACGCCCTGATCCATGAAAATGACGCGATCGGATACATCTTTCGCAAACTGCATTTCATGCGTTACGACGATCATCGTCAGACCGGACTTGGCCAGGTCTTTCATGACTTCGAGAACTTCGCCGACCATTTCCGGGTCGAGCGCGGACGTCGGTTCATCGAACAGCAGCACTTCCGGATCCATGGACAGTGCTCTGGCAATCGCGACGCGCTGTTTCTGACCGCCGGAAAGCTTGGTGGCTCCCTTATCGAGGAAGTTCGACATACCTACGCGATCGAGATGCGTTTTGGCGATGGCGACCGCTTCTTCCCTGGAGCGCTTGAGCACCTTGCGCTGACCGAGAACACAGTTGTCCAGAACGCTCTTGTTCTGAAAGAGGTTGAAGTTCTGGAAAACCATGCCGACTTTCGAACGATAGCCGTTCAGATCGCCTTTGAGAATGTCCTGACCGTGGAACGTGATCGTTCCCGAATCCGGGATTTCGAGCAGGTTGATGCAGCGAAGAAGCGTACTCTTGCCGGATCCCGAAGATCCGATGATGGAGACTACTTCGCCTTTGTTAATGGAGAAGTCGATATCGTGAAGAACTTCCTGCTTGCCAAAGCTCTTCTTTAAATGACTGACACGAATTACAGGTTCACTCATGAGGACATCTCCATGAAAAGTTTCTTCTTTTCTTTTCCTTCGTTTTCGCGGGCGTTCATCCTGCGCTCAATGAAGCTGAGCAGCCAGGTAGCGAGCGTCGTAAGAACCAGATACAGAACGGCTGTATCGAGGTAAATTTCCGCGAAACGCATGTTGCTTCCCGCGATGGAAGACGACTGGAAGAACAGCTCCGTTACGGAAATAGCGTTCATCATGCAGGAGTCTTTCAGATTGACGATCAGCTGGTTGCCGATAGCCGGGAAGGTATTTTTGATGGCCTGCGGGAAAATAACCGAGACCATGGCCTGGAAGCTGGACATGCCGACCGCTTTGCAGGCTTCTAACTGGCCGGGATCTACGGACTGGATGCCAGAACGCAGAATTTCAGCCATGTAGGCGCCGGTGTTGATCGAGATGATCACAAAACCGGCCGTAATCGCATTCCAGTGAATGACTGGAAGCAGAAGGTAATAAATGAAGCAGGCCTGAATCATCATCGGCGTACCGCGGAAAACCCAGATGTACAGGCCGGTGATGCCGCGTCCGAACTTCTTCAGTCCTTTCATGAAGGAAGAATCGAGCGGATCAACAGGAACGGAGCGGATGGCGCCGACAATCAGACCGATCAGAAAACCGAACACTGTGCCGACGATCGCAAAGGCGATCGTAACTTCGACACCGTGCCAGAACATCGGCCAGTTATTGACGAGCGCCCGCCAGGCGTAAGACCAGTCAATACTCATACGGCTTATTCACCAGTCGTCGGCGCGTTCAGTACGGCATCCTGCATCATGGATTCGCGCTCTTCGGTTGTGATTTTGTCTAAAGCGTCCTGAACGGCTTTGAAGCTTTCGGTATCGCGGGTATTGTTTTTCAGACCGATGGATACGGATGTATCGACATCAAAGCCCTTGCCGTCTTCAAACGTGATGTACGTCAGATCCGGGTTGGCCTGCACGATACCTTTGGCAACCGGAAGCTCAGCGGTAATCGCTTCGGCTTCTCCGGACTGCAGAGCCAGAATCAGCTCCGGATAGCGTGCTTTTGGAACGACGTGGATAACGCCGTCGATCTGATCGATGACGGTATCGTAGTTGGTGTTTTTCTGGCCGATGACTTTGTGGCCGGAGAACTGCTGAATATCGGTAAAGGAAGCGGCTTCGGAATCCTTCGGTACGATCATGACCATTTCGCTTTCGGAATACGGGGTTGTGAAGTCAATGCCTTCTTCACGTTCTTCGTTTGCGGTCATTCCGGCAACGATGGCATCAATTTCACCGGATTCAAGGGCTGGCTGCAGGCCGTCCCAGTCGATTTTTTTAATGACAAGATCCTTGCCCATTTCGTCGGCGAGCTTGCGGGAAATGCGAACGTCGTAGCCGTCGCAGTAGCCGGCGCCGCTGGCCAGAGGAACCGTCGTATCGGTTTCGGTTGTGGTCTGCCAGTTAAACGGGGCGTAGCCGCATTCCATGCCGACGGTAAAGGTATTGGAACTGTCGCTGGTCTGCGCTGGTGCAGATGAGCATCCGGCAAGCATCATCATGGCAATGGCCGCTGCTGCAATCGATGATTTTTTCATGTATTTTTCTTCTCCTTATTCAAACGAAAATCAGAAATGAAAAAAACTGCGGTATCCGCAGTCAAAAAGATGAAGTTAAGATAACACCTCTTCGACCGAAGGAGTCTGCAAAGTATTTCCCTGCAGCCCAAGATCAGCCCCTGCCGGACCTGTCTTTCGGCGATGATTGCCTTTCCCTTTCTTCTTCGAATGCCTTCTCCAAAAGGTACTATTCTGCACCGCTGCCTCTATCTTTTTCCTGTTTCGTATGTTGCACTCATACTAGCAAGCCCCCGATAGCCTGTCAAACGGATCCCCCAAAAATCCAGAACCGGCACCCTCACGGCGCAAAAAGGACGGGATTTTCTCCTTTTGAACACTCTTTCCTGAAAAAAAGTCCTTTATTCTCATTCTGTCTGCTTTCCTCAACCAATCAGTTTGCCATCGTTCATCCTTGCCGGACAGAACCAAAACTTTATAGCCGTTCGCCTTTTCGCTCGGTCTGCGCATCCGCCCTTTGGACCGTCCTTTCCCATGTCGTCTGAAATTGTCGTTTGAAATCGTTCCGCGAAAACGGCTGCTTCAAAAAACGAATAGACAATCCGCAATGAGAATACGTCCATTTTTAAACATCCGTTGAATGTAACCGCTTAACCGGCCAAAATAAAGAAGATGGAGCCGCTTGCCTCTGTTCCCCCGGCCTGTGCGTTTTCAGGCCATGCAGACCCGGGCGGCTTCTTGCTGAAAAGCAGGAAAGGAAAGATATGAACAAAAGGTACAGACTGCTCAGTCTGCTCTGTTCCGGCGCCATGGCGATGCAAAGCATTTCCGCTTTTGTACTCCCGATTTCGGCTGCAGAAAGCGCTCCGGATCAGACGGTTCGCGTACAGGCTGCCAAAGCGTCTCCGTTTCACGATACGGACGGCGACGGCCTGGGCGAATTCGAAGGCTGGGGCACTTCGCTTTGCTGGTGGGCCAACCGCATCGGCTCAAGCGAAGCCCTGACTTCGGACACGGCAGAGAAGTTTTTCTCCGATGACGGACTCGATCTGAACATCGGCCGCTACAACCTGGGCGGCGGAGACAGCACGATCGCTTCGCTCTCTCCAAACGAAAACGCCGTTCTGTGCACGCTCGAAGAAGGAAGCGCGCCGTCCTTTGGCGGATCCAAAATGCAGATTTCTTCGAAGACGTACAACGATTCGACGCGCTGGCAGAAAACGGACCGCGATCTCGGACTTCTCAAAGGCGCAAAGCTTGGCACTCTTAAGGAAATCGGCTGGATCGGACCGATCAACGGCACGGTAGGCAATGCGGACATGCTGACGTATACCGTTCAGGCAGAAAAAACCGGAACGTATACCGTCAAAGTGCTGGTTAAACTGGACGGTACGCACAACCGCGGCGTTTCCCTGCAAGTCAATCACGACAAAATTTACTCCGCTTCCACAGAGGAAATCGAAAAGAACATCATGGCCGTACAGGGGAACGTGAAATTTTATATAGCCGTTCTCGAAAATGTGGAACTGGCTCAGGGCGAAAACACGCTGCAGCTTGGAGGAAACACAGCTTCTTCCAACACGTACATGCACGACTACATCGAGATGGCGGTCATCCCGGAGGATCAGGTTCTCGAAGACGGCACGCAGGATCCCGGACTGCATCAGAGCCACATTATTCGCTCGGACTCCGCAGTCCCCGGCTACTGCACCAACATCACCCCGATCGTCATTACCGAGGAACACCCGCTCAGCTGGTATGTAGAAAACTTCACCCGGGCCGATCCAGACTGCGGATATGCCTGGAACTATGACTGGGAGGCCGACAAGGATCAGCTGAACGTGCTCAAGGCGGCGTCTTCGGCGTCCGGTCAGGATTTCATTGCGGAAATTTTCTCCAATTCCCCGCCGTATTTCATGACGGAATCGCTCTGCTCTTCCGGAAACTACACCGCCAGTCAGAACAACCTGCGCACAGACAGCTACGACGCCTTTGCAACGTACATGGCAGATGTCATCGAACATCTCCATCAAAACGGAGTGACGTTTGAGAGCGCGTCGGCGTTTAACGAACCGAATACCGATTACTGGGGCGCCTATTCCAGCAAACAGGAAGGCTGCCATTTCGACGCAAACGCCATTTCGCAGATTCTGGTCCGTCTCAACGCAAAGCTGGAAGAAAAGAACATTGATCTCCAGCTGAGCGCGTCTGATGAAACGAGCATCGATACGCAGATCACCACGTACAACGCACTCAGCAGCGAAGCAAAAACCGTAGTCGATCGCATCGATACGCACACGTATGGCGGGAGCAACCGTGCCGGTCTGCAGGCTTTAGCGAAAAAAGAAGAGAAAAATCTCTGGATGAGCGAAGTGGACGGCGGCTTTACCGCCGGAAGCAATGCCGGCGAAATGAGCGCGGCTTTAGGTCTTGGCAAGCGCATCATTACCGATGTCAACGGCCTCAACTGCTCCGCCTGGATTTTCTGGAATCTGATCGACAAGCATGCCGATAATTCCGAATACGGCCAGAGCTGGATTTCGTCTTCCAATGGCATTGATAAAGCCACGCTCGAAGATCTCGGCTGGAACGGTCAGACCGGCGGCTACTGGGGCGTCGCGGCTGCCGATCATAACACCGGCCGCCTTGCCCTTTCCATGAAGTACTACGGCTTTGGCCAGTTCACCCGCTACATCCGTCCGGGCTATACGATTCTCGCTTCCAGCGACAGTACGCTTTGCGCCTATGACCCCGACGAGCAGAAAGCCGTCATCGTCGCCATCAACGACAAAGCCGACGCACAGACGATGCAGTTCAACCTAGGCGATTTCAGTCATGCGCCAGGCAAGGTCACCGCGATCCGTACGAGCGGCTCAATGGAAGAGGGCGAAAAATGGAAAGACGTCAGCGAAGAAGCTCTCGCCTCGAAAGATGATCATTCCGTAACCGCAAATCTGAAAGCCAATTCCATTACGACGTACATCATCGAAGGCATCGGCAAGCCAAAACGCATGCTGGAAGATAGCGGCGCTTTGCGTACCGATCTCTCCTTTGATGTCCAGGACGGAGAAAGCGCTCTGCGCGATCAGTCCGGCTATGGGCTGGATGCGCCTCTGACCAGCCTGGACAGTGCCGACAGCGCAAGCTATGGCGAAGCCTCGATTTTAAGCTTCAGCCAGAACGGCTACGTCACGCTGCCCAAGGGCATGATCGAAGACGGAAACGCCTTTACGATCAGCCTGAGCGCCTATGCGCCGCAGACATCCAGCCACTGGCTGCTGACGCTTGGCAGCAAGGAAGGCGTATGGCCAAACGTCGACAACTATTTCTTCCTGACGCCAAAGAGCGGACAGGGCGGCTACACGGATAAAATTCTTGCCGCCATCTCGCAAAGCGGTGAAACCCGTCTGCCCGTCAATACCGACAAAGTCGCCTCGAACACCGCGTTTAATACGTATACCATCGTCTCGGACGGTTATACGATCACAGTGTATCTGGATGGCGAAAAAGTCACCGAACTCGACCACTCCAAAGACTGGAGCCAGATTTTAACCGGCGATCGCGACGGCTATATCGGAAAATCGCTTTATACGCCCGATCCTCTCTTCTCCGGTGCAGCAGCTTCCTTCAAAGTGTGGAACAAGGCCCTGAACAGCGAAGAGCTCGCACAGGCCTGGAAGGAAGAGCCCAATAAGGACGACTGCATGAAAGCCGCCCTGGCGCAGGCGATTTTAAACAAAAACAAGAGCGTCGATGCGATCGACTCCGATCTGAACTTACCAGCGCAGGTCTATGGACAGAACGTCACCTGGAGCGTTTCGGAAAATGATGCGATTTCCGCAGACGGCAAGTACACGATGCCGCTGGCCGATACGAAAGCAAGCATCACCGCAGCCTTCACCGGCACCGATACATCCTATGTTCTGGATCTGAACGTGCCCGGCGAAGATCCCGACAAAATTGTTTCGGATGCCAAAGCCGAACTGTCCATTCCGAACGCCGACAACATCAAGGGAAACATCAGGCTGCCCGATCATCTGGGCAAAGCGTCGATTACCTGGTCGATGTCCGAATCGGGAAACGGCATTCTCGATCTGAGTGAAAAAGAAGCCAGCGTCCCTGGTTATGGCAAAGTTCCTGCCGGCGTCATCACCCGTCCGGCAAGCGATACGAACGTCACCTTAACCGCGACGATTTCCTACAAGAACACAACCGAAACCAAAGTCTTTGATCTGACGATCAAGGCCGCGCCGAAGCAGCAGGAAATGACGGATTATTTCTTCGCCTATTTCACCGGCGAAGGAAAAGCCGACGGCGAACAGATTTACTTCTCCGCCAGCCAGGACGGCCTGAACTGGAACGACCTCAACGACGGCAAGCCTTCGCTCGTATCGTCTCTGGGCGAAAAAGGCGTCCGAGACCCGTACATTTTGCGTTCTCCCGAAGGCGACAAGTTTTACATCATCGCCACCGATCTCAAAATCAACGGCAACGGAAACTGGGATCGCGCCCAGAAAGCCGGCTCGCAAAGCCTGCTCGTCTGGGAATCCGATGACCTCATCGACTGGGGCGAACCGCGTCTGGTCGAAGTGTCTGCATCGATTGATGCCGGATGCACCTGGGCCCCGGAAGCTGCGTACGATCCGCTGACGGGCGAATACATCGTCTACTGGTCCAGCAAAGTCAAAGGCGACAATTACGCCAAGCAGCGCGTCTACTATACCCGTACCCGTGACTTCTGCACGTTCAGCGAGCCGCAAGTATGGATCGACAAGGATCAGTCTTCAATCGATACGACCGTTATTGCTCATAACAATGCCTACTACCGTCTGACCAAAAACGAAGGCGGCGAAACGAACAGTCTAGGCGCGAAAACCAAGACGCTGTTCCTGGAAAAATCCGATACGCTTCTTGGCGAGTACACCCACATCGCTTCCGATTCGCTCAACGCCAACCAGTATGTCGAAGGTCCGGCCATTTACAAGCTCAACGCCGACGACAGCGCCAGCGACAAATGGATCCTGCTGGCGGATGACTTTGGCGGCATCGGCTACTACCCGCTTGAAATTTCCGATCTGGACTCGGGCACTTTCACAAAACTTGAAAGCGGCTTTAAGATGCCGTCCGGCGCCCGTCACGGAACGCCGATCGCCATTTCGGCCGAAGAATACGACCGCCTGATGAAAGCAAACGGCCAGGCGGAACCCGTAAACACCTGGTATTCGACATCCTCCAAGAGCGGTCTGCCCGAAACCGTCACCATCGGTCATTCCAGCTATCCGGTGACATGGCAAAACGAAGATTTGTGGAGCAGTCATAAAGCCTTCGATACGGTTACGATTAGCGGCACTGCCGTTCTGGATGAAGCGAAAAACGAGACTATGAAGGTTTTCGCTTCCGTTCAGCTGATTCCGGAAAACATGGAATACATGATCGATTGCAACAACCCCGACTCGCTTTCCCACAAATACGCTCTCGCGTCTTCTTCCCAGATGAAAAACACCGTCAGCGAACAAGTCAAAACGGACGAAAACACATGGGGATCGCTCTCGAGAATCGGCGAAAACAGCGGCGATGTCGACATGGTCGCCTTCTCCCAGACCAGTCTGGAAAACCCGTATACCGGCGGATACTGGGCGCGAGGCGGCAAGACGATTTCGTATGCGCTGACGCTTCCTAAAGGCGACCATACGATTTACGTC
This sequence comes from Allobaculum fili, assembly GCF_020969955.1. Lineage (NCBI taxonomy): Bacteria > Bacillati > Bacillota > Erysipelotrichia > Erysipelotrichales > Erysipelotrichaceae > Allobaculum > Allobaculum fili. The sequence goes on from NZ_JAHDSX010000052.1 coordinate 8,320, forward strand.
GGCGTCAACGGCTGGTGGAGCGTCAGCCGCACGATGAAACTGGACGTGACGACATCCAAAGGCACTTCCAAACTCATGGACTGCAACGTCACCAGTTCGAAAGAAACGCTGCACAGCGCCAATATTCATCTTGATCAGGAAGAAACGATTACCCTGACCCTTTCCAAAACGGACAATCAGGATCCGATTCTTTCCTGGATCGGCGTTTCCCTTAAGACCAGCCCCGATAAGACCCAGCTCGAATCCCTGCTTGCCGAAGTATCGGCCCTGAATGAAACCGACTGGACACCTTCGACCTGGAGCGCCCTGCAGGCGAAACGGGAAGCCGCCCAGAATACAGTTTCTAATCCGAATGCGAGTGAGGAGGACGTCAGGGCTGCACTCTCCGCACTGCAGGCAGCCAGAGACGCGCTGAAGCGCCAGTGGAGCGTCACCTTCAAAAACGGAACAACTGTCCTGAAGAAGGCGTATGTCGAAGACGGCCAGAGTGCTGAAACGCTCGCTCCAGCCGCTTCGGAGGTTACTGTTCCCGAGGGCAAAGTGTTCATAGGCTGGACGCCTGCGTTTGGACCGGTTCATGCCATGAAGGAATACACCCCTGTCTTTGAAGACGCGCCAATCGTGGTGGATAAGGAGGCTTTGCAGGCACGCGTCGATGCGATTGAAGCGGAACAGCTTGCTCTGCGTCCCGATGAAAATCACAGCTATGTAAAAGCTTCATTTGAAGCGCTGAATACCGCTCTGGATCAGGCAAAACGCGTTCTGAATGACAGCGACGCCCAACAGAAGACGGTCGATGCCGCGCTCGAATCGCTTAATACCGCCCGTTCGAATCTCACGCTGGTCGACCTGACGTTTGTCCGGCTGACCCATAACAAGTATGAGTCGCTCAACCTGTCGCTCTTTAAGGCGGATGGAAAAGCGGCTCTTACAGAGGCTGCATCGGCTGCCAAAGCGCAGATCGACAATCCGACCAGTCAGAAGGCTGTCAATGACGCGGCCAGTGCTCTGAACCAAACCCTTTTGAAACTGCGCAAAAATCCAGAAGATCCAAAAGCGAATTTCTAATCGTTCCGATTCTATTCGAACAGTTTCTGGAAAATAGAACGAAGATCAATTCTCCTTTACGGATTTTCATCCGGTGTTCTGAACTTTTAAGAATGTCGTCCTTTGTGCCGGCATTCTTTTTCTCTGTCCGGATTTTTTCTGTTCAGATTTTTTCTTTCTGGACTTTCTTTCTTTCGCAAAAAAGGCTTTGCCGCCTGGCTGTTCAATGCGAGCAGCAGGCAGACAAAGCCTTTTCGTATGCAGTGAGGATCAGAAATCGGATTCGAATTTTGCAAATCCGGATTCCGATCACAATTTCGTTTTTTGCGGTTCGCTAATCCTGGACGTGAATTTTCATGCCGTTGGGATTGGAAGAAACGGTTATGGACGATTTTGTATCTTTGTTCTCGCCGGGGCGTTCTGGATAGGTTGCCCGGCGTTTGGATGCGGTGTTGAGTTCGGGTGTTTCCACGCGAATCGATTTGTTCTGCGAGGAACTGTTATTGTGCTCGGAGGAAGAAATCCAGTTTTCACGCACCGTCTTTTCTTCTTTGCTCTCCTCGACTGTGCCGTACCAGGCAATGCCTTCCTGATTCCAGCCGGCTTTTTTCAGATAGCTGTATTCGTTGGAATCCGTAGTGAAGTGGTGCGAGCCCGTTCTGGCATTCGGGTTATAGACACGGTAAACCGGCGTGCCTTCCTTCAGATCGGAATACCAGCCGATGCCTTCGTACGTCCAGCCGGCTCGAATCAGGCCGTCTTTCTCTTTGGCATCCATTGTGTAATGGTGGTCGCCCGCATTCGGGTTGTACAGGCGGAAAACCGGCTCGCCCGTCGCTGGAAGCTGCCAGGCGGTGCCTTCATCTTTCCAGCCCGCATCGCACAAGAAGGCCCATTCGTTGCGGTCGGCGGTGTAAAAATGTTCGCCGGAATTCGGGTTGTAGACGCGATACATCGTCTTAGGCACTTCGTTTACCGTGCATAACGATTTCCAGTCTTCGGCGGAACCGAAAAACTTGTTGAGATCGAGATCGCCGTCGTAGCCTTCCAGACGGCCTCTCGACGAATACTGGTGCATCCAGTATTCCTCAAAGGCGCCCGTACCGGCCCTGTCGGTAAACGTATTTTCCCGATAGCCGTTCTGCACTTCGTTCTGGCCATAGTTGGCGACCCAGAGGGGATACCCTTCTTCCGCCAGACGGCTCCAGTCCAGCGTCCGGGTGTAATAGCTGCTCATGTAAATCATGCACTTCATGCCGGACAGACTGTAGTAGGCTTTCACAAAGCGGTACGCCCAGTCGGTATCTTTCGCGCTTAACAGATCGCGCGCTTCAAAGTCGAGAATCGGCACGCCCTTGCCGATGTAGGCACGGGTTGTGCGGTAAAAAAAATCAGCTTCCTTTTCCGGCGTGTCTTCGCAGCCGCGATCATGCGCAAAGTGGTAAAAGCCAAACAGCTTGCCGCTTTCAAGAATGCTCGAGGCGTACTCGTAAAATTTCGGATCCCGGTAGCCGTTGCCGCCGGATGCCTTGCAGATGATAAAATCCGCATCCATGGCCGCCGGATCGATACCGTCCTGCCAGCGGGAAATGTCAATACCGTTGAGCTTCACGTCGCTCTTGCGGTGATTGTCGAGCGGAAGAGGCATGGACGGCTTGTCTTCCTCCTGTTCGCTCGCTTCTTCCACGATTTCCTCTGTTATGACTGCCGGCGTTTCTGGAGCGGCCGGATCAGCAGTCGGAGCGGAAGGCGCAGTGTTATCGGATGGAGTGTTGTCCGGTGTGGAAGACGGTTCAAGCGGCATGGAGGATACGTCCTGCGAAGGGCTGCCCGTCTGCGGCATGGAGGAGGTGTGCGTTTCTTCCATAGGCTGAATGTCCTGCGCATGCACAGGAAGGCCGCCCAGCACCAGACCGCCGGCCAGCGAGGCCTGCAGAAGCCTGTTTCGTGTTGTTTTATAGTTCATCATGCAATCTCCTTTTGCGCGTTTTTGATGAAATTTTTTTGCGCTGGATTCAAATTTCTCTGCTGCGCTTTTCCCTCGCGGGCTCGTCAACCCGGCTGAAAGTCAGGTCGCGGGCAGAGAGGAAGCCGTTTCATTGTAAAGTTTGTACAGTCCTGAAATCAAGATTCGAAAGACATTTTAAGCGCAGCGGCAGAGCGGCCAAAACCATGTGCCTTTTCTTCATAGACTCGTTCTTCTTCGGCTGAAGGTTTCTCTTCTCGCTGCGTTTTTTCTCTGGCTGCCTTCCCTGACTGAATTGGAAACAAAAAGCCAGTCCCAAAACAGGACTGGCCAGGTTCGAAAAGGTGATGCAAAACTAGTCTTGCGAAATGATGGTATTGATCTGATCCTGCGCGATCATCATGGAAACGACATCGAGACCGAAGATCGACAAAATCAGCATGAGTACCGCGTTGTTGGACTGACGACGGCCGGAGCAGTCATACAGCAGGTTACCCAGCTTGTAGAAGTAGTAGATGAGGTACAGACCGCAAGTCACGATCGTCAGCAGGATAACCGACATGGCAGACGGTCCATGCGGCTGGCCTTTGGCTGCAGCAAGACGATTGGAGTCTTCTACGAGCAGATAGAGCCAGACGATACTGAAAATACCGCAGGTCAGAATGCTTCCGAGCAGATACAGTACGGGGTTGCGCGGGGTAATGTAGGCGGTGGAAGAATTGCCTGCGTTCGAGCGAAGATCCGGCTGGGAACGGCGCGGCGCAGTCGACTGCGCAGGCAGATAGGCGCGCAGTTCGGTAGCGGAAAGGTTTCTCCAGTCTTCAAAATCGCTTTTCCAGACAAGGGATTCGCCGTCAAGAATACCCTGACGGATGTAGCCGATCATAACCGTTTCCGAGAACGGTCCATAGGAGCGGCCGTTTACAGCGTAGTACCATTCCTGCGCCTGCGAGCTGTCGCCATACGTTTCAGTAGTCGAAGAATAGGAACCGGACATGCTGGTCTGGGTACTCTGCGGCGTGCTCGTATCCGTAAAGGCGTTCGTACTGGACGCTGCAGCGGTTTCGGGCTCGGCCGGCATTTCAGCAGGCTCACTTTCCTGATAGAGCGGTGTGGATTTCAGGCGGGTCCATTCTTTCATGCCACGCGTCCACACGTACGTATCCGGACCGAGGTCGCCTGAAACGATCCGATTCAGGAAATCGTCTTTGGAAAAAGGACCTTTGGAGGCACCGTCTTCGACGTAGTACCAGGCCTCCGTGCTTTTGGTTTCCGTTTTATTTTCAGAATCCGGAAGACGCGTCCCGCACTCATTGCAGAACCGGCTGGTATCCAGGTTTTCCGTCTGACAATTTGGACATTTTTTCATGTGAAAACTCCTTATTTTCAATAAGCAGAGCGATAACGGTCCGGTCTGTTTGCCGGAACATCGTTTCCATCGCTGTATACAGAACACTCCCAAGGCGGGGGCTTTGGGAATTTCACAGAAATTGTGCCACAGAAACATGAAAATAATCTTAACGGGCTGTCTTTTTTCCTGAAAATTTCCCGATCGTGAACAGGAGGATAAAAGCTTTCCCTCTTTTTACCGGACCGGTTCGACCGTTTTCTTCTTTTTTCGGATTCGTGCACGCTCAGCCAAACTTGATAGAATAAGAACATGCAAATCATTCATTCTGTCCTGATCGGACTTGAAAATACGCTTCTCAACCAGTTTGGAGACATTCCTCCAGCCACCATGTCCATTCTCGAAGATCTGCATTCCAAGGGGATCGTCCTTGGTCTGTGTTCTCAGCGCGATGCCCGCTGGGTTCTTCATTTTCTGGAGCGCAAACGAATCGACAGGATTTTTTCCTACGTTCTTGCCGCCGAAGGCAGCCAGTACGTTTCCCTGCCTGAAAAAAAGATCATCAGCCTGCACGCGTTTAATCCAAAAGAAGCCTGCGAACTGCTGACGAGTCTGTCGACGCTGGAATCCGACCTTTCTCTGAAAATCCCCTGCGCCCGCATCATCGACAGCGGCCGCCGCTACCTGTGCGATCATCCGGGAACGTACGCTTTTCTGTTCGCTTTGCGCGAGCACCTCTACCCGGTTCGTTCCGTCGATTTCAATACGCTCAAATCGGAATCGTCCTATCACCGTCTGCTTCTGATCAGCTCCAAGGCGCTGATCAACCGGATCCGCCGCAAGAAAGAGCTCGAAGCCTATCCGGTCTGCCGCGTCTTCCCGACCGTTCTGGAAATTTACCCGCGCGGCAGTTCGCTTTGCGAAGCCTTTGCACTGGCCCAGAAGGAATTTCATTTCTCAGCCGAACAGACGCTCTGCTTCGGCTCGCTGAGTGTTGAAAAAGCGCTGCTGAAGGAAACGTTTGGCATCGCGATGAAAAACAGCCCGAAATCCGTCATCGATGTCTGCCGAAGAACGACCAAGTACAACGCGGGACAAAACGGAATCGCCTATATGATCAACGTCCTGCTCATGGAGAAAGCCTGTGTTTTTCGAAAGCCGAACGGAAAAGCCCGTTAACGAAGACGCGCTGGGCATCTCTTCGTCAGTCTGGCTGATTGCGGACGGAGCGAGCGCGCTCAAGGGCGGCAATCGCATGCAGACGGGATCGGACGCGGCGTGGCTGGCGCGGTCCATTGCCCGATCCGCGAAACGCTTTGAAAATCTGGACGCGTCCATCGAATCGATTCTCAAAATCATTCTAAATGAGCTTTCCGCAGCGTTTGGAGAGTGCCCCGAAGACGAAATGCCTTCCTGTACCGTAAGCATCGTGCGCGCCAGTAAGCGTACCCAGGCCTTTGAATATTTCATTCTGGGCGACAGTCCGCTGCTGTTTGCCTTAAAGGATCGTCCGCTTCGTCTGGTCGACGAGCGTGTCGGTTTCTTTGACAATAAGGTTCTGGAAGCGATGGCCCGAATCCGTCAAAACGACGATCTTTCCTTAAAAGCGCTTCGGGCGCTTCCCGAAATTCAGTCCATGCTCATCGCCAACCGCGCCCGCAAAAACAATCCAGAAGGCGGCTATCCGATTGTCGATCTGAACGCCAGCTGGTTTGCCCCGCTGACGGGTTCCATTCCCTTTGACGAAGTAAACGGATTTGCGCTGTACAGCGACGGCTTCGATCAGCTGCAGGGTTTTCTTCACGAAAGCGATGACGATTTTGTTATAAGGCTGCAAAACGATCCCGCAGGCGCCATGGATCTTCTCTGGTCGCTGCAGGAAGAAGATCCCGATGCCAGAGCGCTTCTGCGCCTGAAAAAGCGGGACGATACGTCTCTTATGGCGGTCGATGCAAAAGAGGCTCTCAAAAACCTGCAGTCCGATCTCGCAAAATGAAACGATAATACTGAAGAGGGTGCCTTTTACGGCCCCTTTTTTCATACACTTTTTCGTCGCTGCTTTTTAACATCGATTTTGCCGGCGGCTTTTGTAAGTGTCAAACAATCGACGGGTATACGCGAGACTGAATATTAGATACGCTAAACGGGATCCCTTTCGAGATCCCGCTTGGCGTATTTTTTATTCTTCATCGTTTTCTTCATACTTCGGATCC
>NZ_JAHDSX010000053.1:0-14706 GCF_020969955.1 Allobaculum fili
ATGCGTTTAATGTTTCGTGAATAAATGATTGTTCGAGTACTTTTTGTGATTTTAAGAATCGACGTTGTGTATTTCGAATTTCTTGATCTGTCTGTAAAGTTTTCAAAGAGCCATCTGTTTGTGAGAAACTCGATGTCTCTCACAAGGCTTGTTTATCATATCATCGTCAAACATCTCTGTCAACATGTTTTGTGAAATATTTTATTTATTTCACTTAATGCATTTTCGTTGATATTTAAAGGGATATGCAGTGCTGGGAAAATATATTTTCACAGTGCTCCGTTATCTTATCATCGCTTTGAAAAGAAAGCAAGCATAAGATTTTCGGCTCATCGAGCGCACAGAGGCTCCAGGCGGCTGCTTATCGCTTCGTTTCTTCTTTTTCTGCTCCAGATACGTTTCCGGCTGAGCAGGCGGAAAACAGTGAAAACAGCGATGTCGTTTTTAGAAATAGAAAAGCGCTGTCTGCAGCGGATTCGTTCCGCCCGGACAGCGCTGTTTTGACTTTGATGAAGAGACTCAGACCGGCTGTGCACCCGTGCCTTTCTCTGCTTCCTTTTCTTTATTATCGGGTCTTTTATCGGATCTTCGTTTTCTTTATTTCTTTTATTCCTTTGCCGATCCGTCGAGTACAGCCAGTTTGTGAATGCGGCGGATATGGTTGGCTCCGTTGGAGAACGGTGTGGTCATGAAGGTGTTGACGATATCTTTTGCGGTTTCCATTCCTGTTGTACGTGCACCCATGCTCATCATGTTGGCGTCGTTATGTTCACGGATCAGTCTGGCGTCCGTCACGTCCTTGCAGCGTCCGCAGCGAATGCCCGGGACTTTGTTTGCGGCGATTTCAATTCCTACACCGGTACCGCACATCACGATGCCGCGATCGGCTTCCCCGTTTACGACCGCTCTGGCGCATTTGGCTCCATAGTCTGGATAGTCAACGCTGTCGTTTGTATCGGTTCCCAGATTGATGACTTCGCAGCCTTCGTCTTCCAGCATCTTCATGATTTCGTTTTTCATGGCCACTGCGGCATGATCGTTCGCAAGTGCGATTTTCATATTCAGTTCCTCCTACTAAATCTTTCGATATTCCTGTCTTCTATTTTGTCACAAATCCAGTTCTTTTCGACAATCTGGACTCACTCTCTGCCAAATCGGGGATCCCGCGTTTCTGTTTGGAAAATCCAAACGGTTTGTCACTCCGTTCTCCGCCGTTTTGCCCGGCATCATCTTTCAAGTCCTCAAAGGAGACAAACCCGTCTTTCCTCGCGTCGGATTTTTGTTTCTCGCGGCTGTTCTTAAGCGGATTTGATCGCCTGTGCCGTCGATCCCGTTCATTTTCTCTTTATCTAAAGCGAATTACGGTTGCCCCTCCTGAATTCTATTGCCGGATGGGTGAACTTCCCGGATTCTTTTTATTTTATAGCCCTTCCCGATCGTGTCTCGATCACGGGATTTTCTCACTGCCTTTTTTTAGATGAGTTTTCCGTGTCATGCCCGTAAGGAAAGGGTAAGAAGGATCGATAGGACAAATAGGATTCTTTTTCTATCCTTGAAGGCAAGGAGGACGAAATCATGTCTGTACTGGAAGTTGCTAATCTTCAGAAAGTTTATAAATCCCGCTTCTCCTCGGTCGTTGTAGAAGCGCTCAGCGATGTTACCTTCTCGGTGGAAGCCGGGGAATATGTCGCCATCATGGGGGAGAGCGGATCGGGCAAATCCACTCTGCTCAATATTCTGGCGGTTCTCGATCAGCCGACGCGCGGCTCCGTCAAAATTAACGGCCGGGAAGCTTCCTCGATTCCCGCCCGGGAACTCAGTCTTTTTCGACGCAATCATCTTGGGTTCCTGTTTCAGGATTACTCCCTGCTCGACACGTTTACCCTCAAGGACAACATTCTGCTCCCGCTCGTTTTAAACAAGGCACGTTATTCCGAAATGGAAGCCCATCTCAAGCCGCTGGCCAGACAGCTTGGCCTGACGCCTTTGCTGAAAAAGTACCCATACGAAGTATCCGGCGGTCAGAAGCAGCGCGCTGCAGCAGCCAGAGCGCTGATTACCGAACCGGAACTGATGCTGGCCGATGAACCGACGGGCGCCCTGGATTCCCGCAGTTCGCAGGAACTGCTCGAGCTATTTGAAACGCTCAACAAGCAGGGCCAGACCATTGTCATGGTTACCCATTCCGTCATGGCGGCCAGCTACGCGAGCCGCATTCTGTTCATTCGCGACGGAAAGATTTTTCATCAGCTGATCCGCGGATCCCAGAGCCGGGAACAGTTTTACGAGAAGATCACTAATACGCTGACGGTGATGTCTTCCAGGGAGAACGCCTGATGCATCGCTTCCTTTACTGGTCTCTGGCGTGGCAGTCGATTCAGAAAAGCCGCCGGATTACCGTTCCGTTCATCGCGGGCAGTTCGCTGATGGTCATGATGCTTTACTCGCTGCTTTCCCTCAGCGTCTCTTCGGTCTTTGGTGGAACGTTTGGCGAAACGACTATGCTCACGACCCTGAATCTGGGCGTTCACGTCGTTGAGTTCTTTACCGTTCTCATCTTTCTATATATCAACAGCGTCTGGATGAAAAACCGGGCACAGGAAAACGGTCTGTATTCCATTCTGGGGATGGAAAAGCGCCATCTCATGCGCATCATCTTTTACGAACTGCTGATCAGCTATGCCAGTTCGCTGGTCATCGGCATTCTGCTGGGCATCGTTCTGGATAAGATTCTCCTTCTGGTTCTGGGACTGATGCTTCCCCTGAACATTCCAAAGGGATTTTCTCTGACCTGGTCTGCCGTCTGGGGAACCGCGCTCTGGATCGGGGTGTGCTATCTGATTCTTCTTGCGGTTACGCTTTTCTCCTTGCTTCGCCACAATCCGCTCGAAGAGATGAAAACTAAATCGACTTCGGAAAAGCCGGTAAAAAGCCGCTGGATTCTTGCGGTGCTTGGCGTATGCAGTCTGGGGTCAGGCTACTGGATGGCGGTAACGATCGAAGATCCCGTACAGGCTCTCTTCCTGTTTTTCGCCGCTGTCGTCTGCGTCATTATCGGCACGTATCTTCTGTTTATTTTCGGCTCGACGGTAATCCTCAACAGCCTGCAGAAAAACAAGTCGTTTTATTATCAGCCTAGCCATTTCATTTCCATTTCCACAATGAAGTATCGCCTGAAAGCCAATGCAGCGTCTCTGGCGAGTCTGGCCATTCTTTCCACGATGGTTCTCGTTACCCTCTCTACTGTCATCACACTCTTTGCGGGGATGAATTCGGCGCTTGATGCCAAGTATTCCGGAACGGCCATGCTCAATATGGATCTGAACATTCCGTACGCAAGCCGCGTCCCTTCTCGGGATTCTCTCGAACTGCAGGCGATCACGATGCATGCAGCGGCGAAAGCCGGCCTGCATCCGCAAAATCCAGTGACGTATCAGGAAGCCTTTGCTTCTTATCACGATGAACAGAACAAACTGGTCACAGCCGAAATTATCGATCTCGCCGATTTGAACCGGCTAAGCGGTCAGAATATTTCTCTGGGCGATCATCAGATTCTTGCGTTCGATTCCCGTTTTTCGAACGGTCAGAAACTGACGAACGAAGATACGAAAGAAACGTTCGAAGTCGTTCGTGCCGATTTCGCGCTGCCGGACTCGATTACGCATCGCTTTTTAAGCGACACGCAAAGCCGCTGGTTTGCGCTCGAACTGAACGCTTCGCAGGATGCTTCAATCTATCCTTCCTGGACCGTCCAGTTTGAGGACGGAATCACCCGTTCCGCCGCTTCTCCGGAATCGGTCAGCGACGATATGTTTATGGAAGCTTCGGATGCCTTCACCAACAATTTGAATCTGGATGCCTTTCTGACTGCGCATGGAACGGATCCGAATGCTGATTTGGCAGGTCTGCAGTATTCCCTGTCTTTTCGAGAAGTGGATCGCCGACAAGGACTGAGCGTTTATGCTGCCTTCCTGTTTGCGGGTCTGTATCTGAGTGCGCTCTTTACGCTGGTTGTGATTCTGATCATGTACTACAAGCAGATTTCCGAAGGATTCGACGATCAGAAGCGCTTTGCGATCATGCAGAAAGTCGGGCTGGAGCGAAAACAGATCAAGCATATGATTAACGAACAGGTTCTCGTCATGTTCTTCCTGCCGCTTGTCACCGCGATCGTTCATATGGGCTTTGCCTACACGATGCTTTCCAAAATCATCGACATTCTGAGTCCGAGCGCGATGTCGATCTACTTCTTGGCAACAGCTGGCGTCATTGCGGTGTTCGCCCTGCTCTATATCATCATTTATCGGCTGACGGCCAACGTCTATTACCGGCTGGTCGGTCTGCCGACGCAGTCCAATGCATAAGCAAAAAGGAAAAGGCGGCCGCCGCAAAAAGACAAATTCAATTTTCGTGCTTCGCTGGCTGATTCTTTTCGCTCTGCTTATTCGCATTCTCTTTTATGAACTGCCGCGAATGGCCGTACTGCTTGGGCTCAACTTCGTCAGTCATCGTCGGGCGCCAAAGCGCTGAGTTCTCATCGCAAAAAATACTGGCCGTCCTTACTGCAGGACGGCCTTCTGTTTTTCATTCTGCTTTTCTCATCTGGCATCGACCTGGTCCGCTGTATTTCCAGCGGAAGCCTGACGAATCCGATTTTCTACTCCTTTGTTCTATTCCCTTTCGCTTTGTTCGTTGCCTTCTGCTTTATGCTGTTTTGTTCTATCGGACTCTGTTGCTAAAGCTGCAGCTGGAACAGTCAGGAAGCGGTGCCGGTTTGAAAGATTTGGAGCCCAACGATGCAAATCGATCATTTTCGAACAGTTTTCGCTCTTTTGGACGATTTGATGAATTTGGCTAAATTTTCGATATAGCGTTCGTCGATCAAAAAACAAAAAGATCATTTTTTGAAGAAATCAACGTTTTTCCCGGCGCAATTTCCCGAATACAGGGTATCTTCCAGACTGCTTTTTCACTTTTGGCCAGAAAAATGGCTGTGTTTGTGTAAATTCGCAAAAATTTTTCCAAGATTCTGAAAATATTTTCACAAGTTATCTTGCATGTTTTTCAGAATGCTATAATGTCAAAGTCAATTTTTAGGAGGATTTATGGCTGATCTCAAAGCTTTATACGAAACCGTAAAAAAGAGAAATCCCAACGATCCCGAATTCCTTCAGGCTGTCGAAGAAGTCTTCGAATCCCTCCAGGTTATTCAGGACAAAAAACCTGAACTTCTCGATGACGGAGTTCTCGAACGCATGCTTGAACCGGATCGTCAGATCATGTTCCGCGTACCATGGGTAGATGACCAGGGCAAAACCCAGGTAAACCGCGGCTACCGCGTACAGTTCAACAACGCCATCGGCCCTTACAAAGGCGGTCTGCGTTTCCACCCGAGCGTAAATATTTCCATCATCAAATTCCTTGGATTTGAACAGGTCTTCAAAAACTCCCTGACTACTCTGCCCATGGGCGGCGGTAAAGGCGGAGCAGACTTCAACCCGAAAGGAAAGAGCGATGGAGAAATCATGCGTTTCTGCCAGTCGTTCATGACTGAACTTTATAAATACATCGGTCCGAACACCGACGTTCCTGCCGGCGACATTGGCGTTGGCGCACGCGAAATCGGCTACATGTTCGGCCAGTACAAGAAAATCACCAACGAATGGTCCGGCGTTCTGACTGGTAAAGGTCTGAGCTACGGCGGATCCCTCGTTCGTACCGAGGCTACCGGCTACGGCCTCTGCTACTTCACACAGGCTCTGCTCCAGAACAAGGGCATGAGCTTCGAAGGCAAAACCGTGGATATTTCCGGTTCCGGAAACGTTGCGATCTACGCTACGCAGAAAGCTCAGCAGCTTGGCGCGAAAGTCGTTACGCTCTCCGATTCCAACGGCTCGATCTACGATCCTAACGGCATCGATCTGGCCAGCGTTAAGGAAATCAAGGAAGTTCGCCGCGGACGCATTAAAGAATACTGTGAAACCCATCCCGATGCGGTTTACATGGAAGGTCAGCGTCCATGGTCTATTCCCTGCGACATTGCTCTGCCTTGCGCAACCCAGAACGAACTCGATCTCGAAGATGCGAAAGCGCTCGTTAAAAACGGTGTCTTCTGCGTATGCGAAGGCGCGAACATGCCAACCACTCCAGAAGCCATCCACTATCTGATGTCCAACGGCGTTTACTACGCTCCAGGTAAAGCATCCAACGCCGGCGGCGTTGCCTGCTCCGGTCTGGAAATGAGCCAGAACGCAGAACATCTGAGCTGGTCTGCAGAAGAAGTCGACAAAATGCTCCAGGGCATCATGGTCGGCATCTTCGAAAACTGCCGAGACACCGCTGCAGAATTCGGTCATCCTGATGAATACGTAATCGGCGCCAACATTGCCGGCTTCCTCAAAGTCTCTCAGGCAATGAAAGCCCAGGGCTGCGTATAAGCCGATAACAAGCCGTCGGAATTTCATTTTCTGCAGCACACATTCAAAATGAAAAACAGCGAAGGTCAGTCAAGGCCTTCGCTTTTCTATGCCCGAATCCGAATGAATCCGTGTTCCTCTATTTCTCAGTTTTTCATTTCTCAGCTTTTCGATTTGCCTATTTCCTGAATGGATCGCTCTGTATCCGTCACGGAGCTCGACAATGGACTCCATTTCAGTGTCTTTCTTTTCACTGCAAGAAGAATCTCCCAGACGGCTCGACTCGAATCGCTACAGAGACGTTCGGCACGACGCTGTTGCGTGAGCCGGTTTATCTCGCCTTTGCGATCGATTCTTCATTAGACGTTTTTGTCCAGCAAATCCGACCCAGACCAATGATCATAACCGCCGCGCTGCAGATATTCTCGTACGGATACGGATTATCGACGACAAAAGCCAGACAGACCAGAACGACGCCGATCAGAGCAGCGACCGCGATGGATACGGTTTTGACGGATTTTGAAGGAAGCGGACGCAGAGAAATCATTGTACAGGCCGCACCATAAAACAGGCTGGCTGCAAAGACATACTGCTTCTGTATCGCAAACATCACGACAAGAACCAGCAGCAGTACAAAAAGCAAGGTGTTCCAAAGACCAGAAGACTTTTGCATAACGACCCTCCTCACAAAGTGTTTAATGGATTCCGATCCCTTTCCGCTTAATGTTCAGGCCAGGAAAGCTGAATTGAATACGGCTGGACGTATTCCTTTTCTGGCTCAGTTATGAAGCGAATGGGTCCCTGATTCAATTGTATAGAGGAATGAACGTGTTTCGCTGTTCTTTTTATTCATTTTCATTCGTTGGCAAAAAATGCAGAGGCGAAAATCCCTCTGCATTTTCCTTTTCGAATCTGGATCGTCCAGGGCTGGTCCGAACGCAAGGATCTTCTGTTGTACGCAGGAACGCCCGGCTTTGCACTGGCTTTTCTGTTTGGTTTATCGGGTGGACCTATCTTCTTCCGGTTCTTCGCAAAGCTTCCAGAAGCGGTCCATATCTTTATAATCGGGCATTGTCCAGAGCGCACAGGCGCTCTTTTCTTCGTATTCCGGATCGTATTCTGAACAGATGGCGATACACGGATAGCCGTTTTCGCTGGCGCACTGCAGGGCGTACAGCGCATCTTCAAAAACCATGACCTCTTCCTTTGTCAGATGCATATTTCTTCTGGCCAGATCGTAAATAGCCGGATCCGTCTTGCCGATGCGCACGCTGGTGCAGTCAAACACACCATCGCACGTCGGTTCCAGTCCATAGCGGCGCAGCACCGATCGAACACACACTTCGTCGCCTGCTGTAGCAATCATGCACGGAATCTTTCGTTCTTCCAGCTCAGCCAGAAACTTAGCGGCCCCGGGAAGAAGCTCTACACTATGGGCATAAATCCAGCGCAGCCGTTCCTGAAAAAATTCCAGCATTTCCTCAACGCTTTGATCGAGCCGGTAGTGATCGATAAAAATCTGCGCGGCTTCTTTGAGCGACGCATCCTCAATCTGCTCCTGCGGAAAGTCCGGATCTTCGATTTTCAGCTCCTTCAGGCAGTCTCTGGCAAAGTTTTTCCAAATCCCCATGGAGTCCAGAATCGTTCCGTCTCCATCCAGAATCACCCCTCGAATCATCTCACGCTCCCCTTTCTGTTTTCTCCAAAGTTTTCTCTTTCTCTATGGTTTCCGTTTTTCTATTGCTTTGTGGTGCGTATTTCGTATTTCCGATTGGACGATTCCATTTTACCGAATCCGCCGAAAAAAATGGCAGTGCCCGGGCATTCGCGCCTGGCACTGCCATAACAGATTCCATGAATCAAAGTCTGCGTTTTGTTCTGCAATGGATTTTCGTATGAGATACCATTCTCCGCTTAGAAGGCAGGTTATTTTATCGAAGAACGCAAGGAATCCGGCGTATACTCGTCGATCTGGCGGTTCAGTTTTGGAACGACAGTCTGTTCATACTCCTCACGGGACATGATGTATTCATGCGTTTCCTTGTACGGAGTATGGTGAGAAATCTTCCACAGACGGTCTGCTTCCGGTTTCCAGTTTTTCGCATATTCCTCGGTCTTTTCCATCAGGTGTTCTACCGATTCCGGAGATTCCAGGTCTGTGGAATGTGCGCCGGAAGCATGAACCATTTCACCGATCGCATGCGGGTTTTCCAGCATTGGGCACGGTCTTAAATGGTTGCCGTTGAACGGCTGATGGTTTTTATACTGCATGAACATTGGCGAGCAGAGTCCTTCGAGGATGGTCTTTTCGCGAATGTTGGAATCCGAGTAGTGGATAAATACGCATGGATCCATATCGCCGTTGGCGTTGATATGGAAGTAGCGGCGTCCGCTGGCGATGCAGCCCTGGAGGTATTCACCGTCGTTCTGGAAGTCCATTGGCCAGATTTCCTTAGTCTCACGGATTTCACGAATACGGTGGTACATGTATTCACGCTGTTCAGGAGACGGCAGCAGTTCGACTGCAGCATCGTTGCCGACTGGCATGTAGTGGAAGAACCAGGCGTATTTTACGCCGCGGCTGATCATTTCATCGATGAATTCATCCGAAACAATGGACGGAATATTCTTCGATGTGTAGCAGCAGCTGATACCGATTGGCAGCTTGTGGGAATGGAGGATATCCATGGCTTTCAGAACTTTGCCATAAACGCCTTCTCCGCGACGGAAGTCGGTGGCTTCTTCGAGGCCTTCAACCGAAATAACCGGGAAGAAGTTTTTCACTTCCAGCATTTCTTCCGCGAACGCGTCATCGATCAGCGTACCGTTGGTGAAGGACATGAAGACGCAGTCGTTATGACGACGGCAGATTTCCATCAGGTCTTTCTTACGAACCAGCGGTTCACCGCCTGTATAAATATAGAAGTAAACGCCCATTTCCTTGCCCTGGCGGATGATGTCATCGATTTCATCCAGGGACAGGTTCAGCTTGTTTCCATATTCGGCTGCCCAGCATCCGGTGCAGTGCAGATTGCAGGCGCTTGTCGGGTCAAGAAGGATCGTCCAGGGGACATTGCATCCATATTCTTCACGGACTTTCTGCTGTCTTTCCCAGCCAATAAAGTTGGCGTTGATTACGAAGTTTGTGAAGGCTTTTTTGATGACGCCGGTATCCACATCTTCAAAAATATTGCACAGCAGTTTGTTCAGATTGTTGTCGGGATCGTTGACAACTTTTGTGATCGCTGCCCGGGGGCCCGGAAATGAAGTATCGTTTTTCATTACCGTGTTGATCAGAGCCATCAGACGGGGCAGGTTTTTCTGCGGATTTCCGTTAATATAGTTGACCATCGTATGAATCGATGTCTGCGTAGCTGCTTCTTTAAAACCCATATTCATCACTCCTGTTTATCTTGCATGCCCGTGCGGGTATGCCTGTTATATGCTTTTGATCTTAGTCTTTCTATTCCTCATTTCCATAGGCAAACCGGGGAAAGTGTCGTTTTGACGAAATTGTCCGCATCTGTCCGGACTAAGGATCCGAAAGCGCTTCCGACGCGCTAAAGCGATTCGGATAATGCTGTCCTAAGCGTACCATTCTTCATTTTTTTGCCTGCCGGCGATGCCCGCCCTTTCCCGATTTCGTCCTTTGAAGTTTCCTTAAACTCGACTGGTATCCCTTACATGGAATTTCCAGAGCTTTGCGACTGTATGTTAGGGCTAACTAAAACGGGGATAAAAACGTTTCTCGATCCCCGGATTTTTTCTATAATGGAGAGGACCAAACGAAAGGAGACTTTACAATGGCTGCTGTAGTTAATGATGATCTCTGCATCGGTTGCGGTGCTTGCGAAGGCGCTTGCCCTACTGGTGCTATCACCCTTCCAGACGGCAAAGCAGTAGTTGATGCTGATGTATGCATCGATTGCGGCGCTTGCGTTGGCGTTTGCCCAACTGGTGCTGTTACCCTTGGTGACTAATTAGAGTAAAATTATCGATCAAAACAAATTAGGCGGGAGCAATCCCGCCTTTTTTGTACACAAAAAGCCCTGCCGGCTTCCGTCCAGTGTTCTGGATCCATGTCCGCAGGGCTTTGCTTATTCACGTTTATCTTATGGCAATCCGCTTTGCGTCAACCAGCCAGTTCGTTTGTTATCATACTGCCTTACTGCGATCTATTTCGCGCTGTTCTTGTGCTGGCTGAGCGTTCTGGAAAAGCGTTCAAAATACGGGGTTCCGTCCCGATCCAGGTGATAGTCGCCCATGACAATATCGGGTTTCTTTTCGCCGTGGAAATCAGATCCGCATGTAATCATCAGATCGTGATTTTCCGCAAACGTGCGGTAGTAATCGATCTGTTCGGGAGAATGGTAGTTGGAATAGGCTTCAATGCCGTCCAGTCCGCTTTCGATCAGCTTCTCAAGTTCTTCATCCTTGTGATCAAACGTACGGAACGGATGGGCAAGAACGGCGATGCCGCCGGCCTGATGCACGCGATCGATGGCTTCAAAAAGATCGGGCGCATCTACACGTACATACAGATCGCTGTCCGGTGTGGCGCAGCGGTCCCAGTAGAAATTGACAGGCGCCGGGGAGCAGCGTTTGCCGCCAGGCAGGTAATCCTGAAAGTCTTCAATGTTCTGCGCTTCCGGCATTTGAAAAACGACATCCATCAGCGTAAACCATGGGTTTTTATCCCCAGCCTGGCGCAAAACTTCTTCTTCGTCGACCGTCAGATTGTATTTGCGGCAAAGTTTTTCCACGCGGGTATGAAAGGTCGTTCGGCGAATTTCGTCCTGCATGGCTTCCAGAGAATTCAGCCATGAATCTTCGGGATCTACGTTATAGCCAAGTAGATGGACGGAATATTCCCCTTTATACAGCGTCGAAACTTCGATTCCAATAATTGTATCGATTCCGGCTTTCTTCGCTTCCTTTGCAAATTCGTCTGTGTTTCTGAGCGTATCGTGATCGGTCAGTGCAATCGCGTTCATGCCGTTTTCTCTGGCGATATCGATCAGTTCCTTCGGGGTAAACTGGCCATCGCTCGATGCGTCTGAATGCATGTGAAGATCAAATCGAAATGGTTTCTGCATAGTCTGCTCTATTCCTCCTGGGCGTTCTGCCTGTTCTGTTCAGCCGCGTTTCTGTTCTGTTTTGAAACGTTTGCCTTCTGCCTTTTTGGCGAGCTGTTTAATTTGTTCAGAATTATATTAATCATTCTTTTTGCACTTCGCGCAGTTTGACCACCCCACTGGAATAAAAAACAAACCGCTCGCCGTTTTAAGCGTTTTCACTCACCAAGCATTTCGATACGGTATCCAGACGGATTGTTCAAACCTCTTCCCGGCTTTGGAAAACCGCCTTCCTTTAAAGACCGGAACAGAAAAGGCCAACGGGCAAAAAAAGCGAAGCCGCCCAGATTTTCTCAATCCAGACGATTTCGCCTGCAGAACTAAATATTTTTTTCAAAACGGATCTTCTGTCTGTGAAGATCCTTCACTCGGCTTATTCCTGAACGAAGCCTTCTTTGTACTGATATTTCGGACGTTCGGCGTTCTGCATCCAGCAGAGATTGCCATCGCCTTTCAGTGCACGTTCGAGCATCGGGTCAAAGATGTATTCGTTTCCGTCCAGCTTGATTTTTACCCAGCTGTGATCGGACCAGCCGCTCTGCGTGCGGAGTTCGCCGCTGATGACCTGTACATCGTAGCCGAGGTTTTTGGCCAGCGTGCCGAAAGTCGCCGCAAAGACGGCTGCACTTCCGGAACGATCCGTAAAGCCAAGCGTAGCCAGATGCTGGAGAGCCGTCATATCGGACGGCACATCCTTTTCCTTATCGGAAGGAATGTAGCGAATGGTGTTCCATGTCCAGTCGTAAATATCGCGCAGTTCACGTCCTGCATCGCGGTATACCGCCAGGCACTCAAGCATGAGGCTTTCGTCTGGGGTCAAGGTCAGCTTCGTACCGTCCTGGTCGTACTTGATGCCGTTGACGGTTACGCCCTTGAGCATGCGTCCTTCTTCATCAAATGTCACATAGCGCGGGTTTTCGCCGTTTTCATCCATGAGGTAATCGCCGACGGTTGCCTTTCCGGTATCGATATCAAAGAGATACGTATCGCCGCCGTATTCTTTCAGACCGTAGGACTGAAAGCCGTTTTCGTCATAGAGGTAAACGCTGTCCTCGGTTTTATACAGACCGATTACGGATTTTCCGTCGTTTTTCGGATCGAGGATCATTACCTGTCCGCCGACTTTCTGCTCGCCTTCCAGCTGTTCCATCGTCTTGTTGTCATAGACTTTGAACGTGTGGTCGGACTGTTCCACAACGGAAACCGGAGAAATAGCATACCAGCCGATATTTTCATCGTTCCAGCCCAGTTTCTGCGTCAGCATCCGGTGTTCCCGGGCATCCGTGGAATAGTTATGGTTATTCATGAACTGATTCGGGTTGTACTGACGATAAACCGGAAGAGTGTTCGGCGCGTCTTCTTCATCGGCAGAAAACCAGCCGATGCCTTCATCATTCCATCCTGCCGAAACGAGGAAATCGCGTTCGTTGGCATCCATGGTGTAATGGTGGTCCCCGTTAGGGTTGTACAGACGATAGACTTCCTTACCGCCGCTGAGCGGAGCAAGCCAGCCGATGCCTTCATCGTTCCAGCCCGCCTGGACAAGGTAGCTGAATTCGTCTTCATCAGACGTATAAAAGTGTTCGCCGCTGTTCGGGTTGTAGAGGCGGTGCATTTCCACATATTCATGATCTTCCAGGAATTTTGCGGCGCGTACCTGTTCCTGTCGGATCGCCTGCTGTTCCGTTTCATCCTTGCTGGTCAGTTTCGCCAGGTCATCCTGATACAGCTTGACTTCATAAACGGTTTTCGGATCTTTGTACCAGTCGTAAACCGTCGCATCGACTTCGTTTCCGGGTTTGTCTTCGGAATCGGTATCGGAAGAGGAATCATCTCCCTCATCCGGTGTTTCCACACTGTCCGTCGGAAGGTCTGTAAGGGAATCGGTCTGTTCCTGAGCAAACATGGATACCGTGCTCACAGGCATCATGCAGCTGGCACAGAGAACGAGAGAAAGCATACGTTTCCAGTTCTTCATATCATGGTTCCTTTCTGCACTTTCGTTTGAACAAACGAAATATGAACTTCCATATTATAACTTATGAGCGCACGCGATCCTACGAACAGCCAGCCAAATCCGTGAACCGCGACGGCGTTCTTCAAAAAACAGGGGCTTTCCTTTTGGGCGCTTCCGGGCAGCAAGAATGTTCTGGCTGTCCGGAAGAAACCGCAAATAAACCAGCTCGTTACGTTTTCGGACGCAACAGCTCTCTCTGGACGGTGGAGAGGGATCCCGGCATCTTCTATACTTTGTTCAGACAAAACAGGAGGAAAGACATGACGTTAGGCAGCAGTTTATTTCAGGCCAGAAAGAAGCAGGGCCTTTCTCAGGAAGACGTTGCGGAAAAACTGGGCGTCAGCCGCCAGACCGTATCCAAATGGGAAACGGACGAAACCGTTCCGGATCTTCGCCAGGCCAAAAAGATGGCCGCTCTCTATCATCTCAGTCTTGACGAACTCATCCAGTTCGATCTGGACAAAGAAGAAATCGAGCAGGCGATCGAACGCTCCAGCGATTCACTAACAGATAAAATCGACTGGACGAGCGTCTGGGCGAAAAAGTATCCCATTCTGGCCGAGTACTCGAATCAGGTCCACATATCGTGGTATGCCCATGAGATCAAGCGTCTGCTGGACGCACTCAAAATCGATTACGGATTTTGCGAACAGGACGCCATGCTGGTGCTGAAGGACATTCTCTATCAGGTGTGGAAGGCGCACAAACAATCCAGGCGCCGATCGTAAGCCGGATTTTTGCTTCTTCATCAAAGACCGCTTCAAACGTAGAAAAATCCCCGAACGATACCGGATTTCTCCTTTATCTTTCGGGGATTTCGTTTTGTCTGGCAGCTTCCTATCTTTGCCTTGCGGCTATTGTCGGCGTTCTGCAGCTTAACTGGCCAGGTTCGATATGTTTCTGGGTGTATCCTGCAGGCTATCGCCACCATACTTAGATTTTTTGAATGGATCTTCCAAAAACAAACATCAGTCTTCTAACATAACGATCTAACGCGATCGTTGGTTCAGCAGTGGCTTCTTGCGTATAGCTTTCTCGAATCTTAGATTAAGCTTTCGACCGATTAGTACTGGCCAACTCCACGAATCGCTTCGCTTCCATCTCCAGCCTATCGCCTTGTCGTCTTCAAGGGGTCTTA
>NZ_JAHDSX010000054.1:0-14284 GCF_020969955.1 Allobaculum fili
GGATCCGAAGTATGAAGAAAACGATGAAGAATAAAAAATACGCCAAGCGGGATCTCGAAAGGGATCCCGTTTAGCGTATCTAATATTCAGTCTCGCGTATACCCGTCGATTGTTTGACACTTACGAACAGGGCGAATGAACCTGAAAAAGGAACGGAGAAGAGAACATCGTCGGGCAGAGGTGATATCTGCAGCGCCAAGATGGTCTGACACCGAGCATCCGGGTTCCGGTGTCAAAAAATCGAATGTTCAAAGCCCATATTGCCGACTCCTTTCCAAGGGGGATAGAACGAGGATTTTCGTTGTGTTATGATAGCGCTTGATAAACTAAAAGTGAGGTAAATAGACAAGATGGCTAAACAGGTATTTCATCTTGACTTTTGCGGAAAGAACATCACGGTAGAAACCGGTGAAATCGCCAAACAGGCTAGCGGCTCAGTACTCGTCCGCTATGAAGACACGGTTATTCTTTCGACCGCAGTGGCTTCGGCCCAGGCCAAAGAAGGACTGGATTTCTTTCCCTTAACGGTCAGCTATGAAGAAAAACTGTATGCGGCCGGCAAAATCCCAGGCGGCTTTCTGCGCCGCGAGGGACGTCCGACTGAACATGCGACACTGACTGCCCGAATGATCGACCGGCCGATCCGACCGCTGTTTGCGGAAGGCTTCCGCAACGAAGTTCAGGTGGTGAACACGGTCTTTTCCGTAGATCCGGACGCATCGAGCGAAATGGCTGCGATGCTGGGTGCATCTCTGGCCCTCTGCCTTTCGGATATTCCGTTTGGCGGACCGATCGCCGGCGTAAAAGTCGGTCTGATCGACGGGGAATTCATTGTGAACCCGGATACGGAACAGGCAGAACGTTCGGAAATTGATCTGACCGTTGCCGGTACGGCTCAGGCACTCAACATGGTTGAAGCCGGCGCCAACGAAGTCAGTGAAGAAGTCATGCTCGAAGCGCTGATGTTCGGTCACGAAAAGATCAAGGAACTCTGTGCTTTTGAAGAAACCATTATTGCTGCATGCGGCAAGCCAAAACGCGAAATTCAGCTTTTTGCCTTTGACGAGCAGCTCGAAGCCGCTGTACGCGACGCGTACGAAAGCGATATTCGCAAAGCGGTATCCATTCAGAAAAAACTCGAGCGCTACGCTGCAATCGATTCGCTGATCGACAAGGCGGTAGCGGAATACGAAGCAAAAGAATACGAAAGCGAAAAAGCGAAAGCCAGTACGCTTAAGCAGGTTGGACAGATCTGCCGCAACATTGAAGCGGATGAAGTCCGCCGCCTGATCATTGAAGACAAGGTTCGTCCGGACGGCCGCGCCATCGACGAAATCCGTCCGCTGAACTCGCAGGTTGACCTGATGCCGCGCGTTCATGGTTCCGCCATGTTCACCCGCGGAGAAACGCAGGTTATTTCCTCGACGACGCTCGGCGCGCTCAATGAAAACCAGATTATCGACGACGTAACCGAAGTCGATAACAAGCGCTTTATGCATCACTACAACTTCCCGCCTTACTCCGTAGGCGAAACCGGACGCATGGGTTCTCCAGGACGCCGTGAAATCGGTCATGGTGCCTTAGGCGAACGCGCACTGTCCAAAGTTCTTCCTTCGGTAGAAGAATTCCCGTACACGATCCGTACGGTAGCGGACGTTACCGAATCCAACGGTTCGTCTTCGCAGGCCTCCATCTGCGCCGGCACGATGTCGCTGATGGCGGCAGGTGTTCCGATCAAGGCGCCGGTAGCCGGTATTGCGATGGGTCTGATCATGGATGACGAGAGCGGCAAATACACCGTTCTGACCGACATTCAGGGTATGGAAGACCACTTCGGCGATATGGACTTCAAGGTAGCCGGAACTGAAAACGGAATTACCGCTCTGCAGATGGACATCAAGGTCAAAGGCATTACCCGTGAGATTTTCCAGGAAGCCCTCGCACAGGCCAACAAAGCCCGCAAGGAAATTCTGGCCAACATGCTCGCGACCATTCCGGAACCGCGCAAGCAGCTCTCGCCGTATGCACCGAAGATTGCCCAGATGAAGATTTCCGTAGACAAGATCAAGGATGTCATCGGACCGGGCGGCAAGATGATTAACCAGATCATTGCCGACTGCGACGGTGTCAAGATCGACATTGAAGACGACGGATCCGTAGTGATTTATCACAAGGATCAGGCAGCCATCGACAAGGCGGTTGCGGCGATTAACGAAATCTGCCGCGAAGCCAAAATCGGCGACGTGTACGAGGGCAAGGTTGTCCGCGTGGAAAGCTATGGCGCCTTCGTCAACCTGTTCGGAAAAACCGACGGCCTGCTCCACGTATCCAACATCAGCTGGAACCGCGTAGAAAATGTGGAAGACGTTCTCAAGATCGGCGATGTGATCGATGTCAAAGTCACCGAAATTGAAGACGGAAAAGTCAAAGTCTCGGCCAAAGCGCTGCTTCCTAAGCCGGAAGGTTATAAAGAACCGGAACGCAGAGGTCCAAGAAATGACCGCGGCCGCAGACCAGGCGGAAACGGAAGACGTCCGGATCATCGTCATGGCGACCATCACGGCGATCATAAAGACCGTCCCGCAGCGGCCGCTGAAACCAGCGAAACCCCGGCGGAATAAAGTACGCAAAGATCAGAAGCTCACCCTTCTGGTCTTTTTGTTTTGTACATATTCGAAAGCCGAAGAGAGACGGGCCGCTGTGCTAGAATAGACAGGACAGAAAGAGTGAAAAAAACAAAATGAATTATCGTACTCTTGCGAATCAGTATTTTGATTCCTTTAAAAAAGATCTCAAAACCCTTGTTTCCATCCCTTCCGTCCGGGATAAGGAACATGCGAATACGAATGCGCCTTTTGGTCCAGCCGTTCAGGATGCCCTGGAAACGATGCTGGCCATGGGAAAACGGGACGGTTTTGCCACCAAAAACTTTGACGGCTATGCCGGAACGATTACCATTCACGATGCCGGACCAGACGCAGAAAGCGTCGGCATTCTCGGTCATCTTGATGTTGTACCAGCCGGCGACGGCTGGACGCGTCCGGCTTATGATCTGACGCAGGAAAAAGGCTGGCTGTTTGGCCGCGGCGTTCTCGATGACAAAGGCCCGCTGCTGGCGGCGTACTATGCCATGAAAATTTTGCACGATCAGAATGTAAAGCTGAATAAGACCGTGTATCTGATTGCCGGAACCGATGAGGAAAGCGGCATGGAAGGCATCGACTACTACCTGAAAAACGGCGGTCCGATTCCGGCGATGGGATTTACCCCCGATGCGGATTTCCCGGTCATTTACGGCGAAAAGGGAAACATCCATATGCTTCTCGAAAGCGATGCGCCCACGATTATTTCTTCCATGACAGCCGGCGAGCGTCCGAATATCGTCATTCAGAACGCGTCTGCCGTTTTGAACACGAAGGAATTTGATCCCGCGCTTTTCGATTTCTATCTGCGTACCAACGATCTGAAGGGTTCCTATTCCATTGAAGACGATGGCGTGCATATTTCCATGATCGGCAAGCCGGCACACGGCTCTACGCCTTACCTTGGCAACAATGCCGGAGTACATCTGTTCAACTACGTTGGCCAGGCGTATAACGACGCGCTCTCCAATGCGATGTATGCCCTGCTCAAGGACTGGAAAGGCACTCCGGAACACATCGATATCGACGGCCTTTACATGGGCTTTCTGACGATGAACCCGGGCCAGATCGAAATCAAGGACGGTCACGCTTCCGTTCTGATCGATATCCGCTATCCAAACGATACCACTCCCGAAAAGGTTCTTGCCGGCTTTGAAGAAGCGGCCAAGGAAAGTCCGGTCGACATGCATGCGAAAATGGTTTCCGCAGGCAAGCCGCTTTTTGTAGACCCGAATTCCAGACTCGTAAAAGATCTGATGCAGTCGTATGCCGACTACACGGGCGATACGTTCTCCCCGGCCATTACGATCGGCGGCGGCACGTATGCCAAGCACTTTGACAACTTCGTAGCCTTTGGCCCTGAAAAGCCGTGGGAAAAAGCACCGGCCGATCTGCACGTCGGCTCGATTCATTCCGCCGATGAAGGCGTATCCGAAGACGCACTCGAAGAAGCGATCGCCATTTACGCGGATGCGATTGAAAGGCTGGCTTCCTGATGCGGATGCGCCGCATTCCCTGGGCTGCTGACTATCTGACTACATCGCCCTCGCGTGTTCATGCGCCTGAGCAGAACAAAGGAAACTGGAATTCTTCGAAAAACGGAAAGCTCCATCTCGAAATCGGCTGCGGCAAAGGCGGCTACTCGGCCGTAATGGCCGCGCTGTATCCGCAGGATACGTTTGTGGCTGTCGAGCGCAACGAAAGCGCTGCCGGTCTGGCCGCGAAAAAATTCGATGAAGCCGGCGTGTCCAATCTGTCGCTCGTATATGGCGACGGCGCGGATCTGTCGCAGTGGTTTGCGCCGGGCGAGCTCGATATCATTCATCTGAACTTTTCCGATCCCTGGCCCAAAAAACGAAACGCCAAGCGCCGTCTGAGCGCGCCCGGTTTTCTCGAACAGTACAAAACGGTTCTGGCCGATAACGGTCAGGTTATTATGAAAACCGATAACCAGGCGCTTTTCGAATACTCCCTGCCTGTGTTTGCGCATGCCGGATTCATGCTGGAAGAAGTCAGCGTCGATTTTCGAAGAGAAGACCATCCGGAAGATCCGCTGACTGAATACGAAGAAAAATTTGTACAGGCCGGAAACCCGATTTATCGGGCCATCTGGCAGAAAGGCTAAAAAATGAAACAGCTTCATACCCCGACTGAAGTGAAGAACGCCATGCAGCAGAACAAGCCTGCTGTTCTGGCGTGGTCCGCCGCATGGTGCCCGGACTGTGTATACCTGAAAACCTTTATCGATAAGATTGTCGCCGACAATCCGGAATTCGATTTTTATATGCTGGATCGCGACGAACTGCTGGATCTTGCCATTGAGCAGGAAATTCTCGGCATTCCGTCCTTTACTGTCTTTAAAGACAGCAGGGAAATCGGACGTTTCGTATCCAAGGACAGAAAAACCCCGGAACAGATTCAGGCGTTCCTCAATACGTGCAAGGAGGCTTAACTATGGGAATTAAAGACATGATGAAATCGTTCCTGTTTGAAACCGTCGATTCCATCGAAGACGATGACGAAGATGTCGTCGAAGAAACCACCGAAGAACCTGTTGAAGAACAGCCTGCAGCTGCAGAGCCTGTTTCTCCTGCGGTTCACGAAACGCCGGCGCCAGCCGTGCTCGAACCGGTCACTCCGGCGGAAGTGGACCGTCAGGCTAACGATTTCCTGGCAAGCACCTCCCGCAAGCCGGAATCTTCGCTCTTTGCGGGCGTTGAAGAGACGCTGAGTCCTTCGACAAACAGCAGCAGCCAGACTGCCAGAAGCCATGCGAAAAAAACGGAAGCAAAAAAAGCACCGGCCCAGGCGCGCAAAGGTGCTTCCCGCAAGGATAAAACCGCCTTTATTGACTACTCTGCCGTTCTTTCTCCAATTTTCGGAAACCTTCCCGAAGATCAGAAAGATGTGGACGCCGTACACGATGCGATCAATCTGCCGGAACCGCAGGATCACTCCGACATGATTCAGATCATCTCGCCAATGTACGGCACAACTCCAAAACCAAAAAAGCGCGCCCCGCTTGGCGAACGCCGTTCCGCTGCTCCCAAAGCCGCAGCCGAAGCGCCCGCTAAGGAAGCCGAAAAAGCCGCACCGGCGCATGAGGCAGCGCAGGCTTCCGCAGCGGCGCGCACAAACACAAACCGCACGCGTCTGACGGATGAGCTTCTCAGCAATGCCGCAGCCGCTTCGAATACCCATTCCAAACCTATGGATCTTGCCGCCTATCTTTCGCGTCCGGCAAGAACGTCTTCAAAGGACGGCGATAAGGAATGAATTATTTCTTTACCGGCATCAAAGGAACCGGCATGGCCGCTCTGGCCGAAATCCTTGCCGATCAAGGCAATGAGGTGCGCGGCTCCGATATCGAAAAATACATTTTTACCGAAGACGGACTGAAAGAGCGCGGCATCGAAATTTATTCCTTCGATCCCGCCAATATCCAGCCGGGCGATACCGTGATCGCCGGTCTCGCGTTTGAAGACGATCATCCCGAACTCGTTCAGGCCAGAGCCATGGACGATGTGAAAGTGTATCGCTACAACGAGTTTTTAGGCCATCTTCTGGAATCCTACAATTCCATCTGCGTAGCCGGCTGTCATGGCAAATCCACCACGACTGGTCTGCTCGCGCACATTCTTTCTGCGTGGGAACCGACCGGCTATCTGATCGGCGACGGAAACGGCCATATGCCTGCCGATGCGAAGCATTTCGTTCTCGAGTCGTGCGAATTCAAGCGGCATTTCCTGGCGTATCATCCCGACTACGCGCTGATCACCAATATTGAGCTCGACCACGTCGACTACTACAAAGATCTTGACGACTACATTTCCGCCTTCCAGAGCTTCATTCGCCAGACGAAAAAAGAAGCCGTCATCTTCGGCGACGACCCCTGGCTGCCCGGACTGAACTATCCCATTCCGTATGTCAAATACGGTCTGAACGACGGCAATGACTATCAGGGCGTCAATCTGGTGCAGGATGAACACGGCTCTACGCTAAGCGTTCTGTACAAAGGTGAGAAAATCGTCGATCTCATCCTGCACGAAAGCGGATTGCCTTTCGTATGGGATTCCCTGGGCGCATTCGCGCTGGCGCATCAGCTTGGCATGCCGGCCGATCAGATTGCGGCACAGATCGATTCCTTTAAGGGCATCGCCCGCCGTTCTGTGATTGAAGAAATCGGCGAAAACGTTCTTGTAGACGATTACGCGCACCATCCGACCGCTATTCGCGAAATGATCCGCGGCATGCGTCATCGCTATCCGGATAAGAAGATCGTCGCGCTGTACAAACCGGATCGCTATTCCCGTCTGGAGTATTTCCTGGACGGCTTTGCCGATTCGCTTAACGAAGCGGATGCGAGCGCCGTACTCGACTTTGATTCCAATATTCATCCGGAAAACGATTCGATCAAAGTGACCATTCAGGATCTTCTCGATCGTCTTGAAAATGGCCGTCTGCTGGAGATCGATGAAGTAAGCGCAAAGCAGCTGCAGAATCTGGGCCCCGCGGTTTATATCTTCATGTCTTCGAAAAACATTTATCTTCTGAAGAATCTGCTCAAAAAGCGCCTTCTCGAAGCCGAATAAAGTCCGCCTCAAACTGGATTTACATGCGAAAATCCGTCGCATTCCGCAGGGAATGGACGGATTTTTTTTGAGGCGCTCAGTGAGCAGGTCACAAGAAGGCGCCTTCTGAATTGATCGATGGTATATTTGATTAATAACATATCCGTTTTAGATTAATGCGTTTAGTATTTCTTTATTTTCCATTCTGGAAAACGACTGAATCTGGAGCCAATCGTCAAAGAATTTCTTTACGTCATCGAACAGAACACTGAATCTTTTCAAAGTTCAATGAAAAGTTTTCATCCGTAAGAATGAATAACGTCATCAGTGCTATAATTTGAGCGAATTGAAACATCTCAAAACGGATCAGACAGAGAAAGGAATTGTATGACAGTAAATCTTGATGTTCTGATGTATCTGGCCAGAATTGCCCTGGCGATTGCGGGTGTCATCGCTCTGGTTTATCTCGCGATGCTCTTTAAATCCGTAATCGACACCATGAAGACCTTTTCCAAAACTCTGGAAGCCGTCAATCGGGATCTGGTAAAACTTGAGTCTCCTCTGAACACGATCGGACAGGTATCCAATACGGTCGATCAGGTTTCGGATTCAGCCAAGAAGGCCGCCATGGGAGCCATCAAAGTTTTCTCAGAAGGTACAACGCGGCTCGGATCCAAAATGAACCAGAAATCCGAAGGCGTTAAGCGCAAATCGACCCGTCCAGAAACCGAGCCGGATGTGCAGCCGGAAAGTCAGTCTGCTCCTGCAGCCGATTTCCAGCCGGTCGGCATCGTGAAAAAGGAAGTCAGCGCCATCGTCACGGAAGAAAGCCAGACCCGGCCTGAATAGAAGGACTGAACGGCCAGCACAGGACGCCAGTCAACAGACGTCCAGTCAGTCCAGAATTGTTTCGAACCAGGAAAGCCATGGAGGATATGTAATGGAAGACGAAAAGAAAACAGTCGATACAGAAGAAGTAAAAGCGACTGAAACGGCTGAAAAAGAACCAGCCGATACCCCCGAACTGCCAGATGTGCCAGAAGAAGAACTTCTCGAAGCACCGAAAGAAGAAGCACCGGCAGAAGATACAGAAGCCAAGGAAGATGCAGCGCGTACTGCAGCCATTGACGAAATGGAAAAAGCCACGCAGAAAGCACTGGATGCCATGCGCGAAAAAGACAATCCGGAAAATGCCAAAGTCGTGGACGATGCGGAAGAAGAAGCCAGAGAAATCTTTGATGATTTTTCCAAATGGATGAAAGACAATACGCAGCCGGAACGCCTGAAAGCGGAATTCAAGGTCGTATCCGAGAAAATCGCGGAAGTACTCGAAAACGCGCGCAAATCGGCGATCGCCGTTTCCCAGAGTGAGGACTTCAAAAAGACAATGGAGTCCGGAAAGAACTTCGTACTCGGAACTGCCGGCCTGATCGGCGACGGTCTGAAATTCGGCTACGACAAGCTGATGGAAATCCCGGAACTGCGCAAGATCTCAGATAAAGTCAATGACAAAGTCGACGATCTGCGCCACAGCGAAACGCTTCGCAGCGCGGTTGACCGTTCCGAAGAAGGATTCAACCAGTTCACAAACGCACTGTTTAGCGGCATCAAGTCGTTCTTCACTCAGCCGGAAGCCAAAGAGGGTAAAGAAGACAAACACGATCTGCCGGATCTGCCAGAAGATACAGATGGGGAATAAGCAATGAAACGAATTACAATTTACGATGTCGCCAAGGAAGCGGACGTATCCCTTGCGACCGTGTCCCGTGTTATTAACGACTCCCGCGTAGTCCGCGAAGATACCCGTCAGCGCGTACAGGAAGTCATTGAAAAGCTCGGCTATAAGCCCAATGCAGTAGCGCAGGGCCTCGCTCTGTCCAAGACGACGACGGTTTCGATTGTCATGTCGGAAAAGCTGCTCGCCTACAACGCCCGCATTCTCAACGGACTGATGGACGTAGCGCACATTTACAACTACAACATCATGTTCCACACGACATCCAAGGGCATTTCCAAAATGCAGGATGTCATCGAATCCATTATCAAGTCCCGCGTTGACGGCGTCATTCTGTTTAATGACAATTTCACGCAGGAAGAAATGGACGTACTCAACGAATACAAAGTGCCGATGGTCGTTGTCGGCAGCAAGTTTGAAGATTCCGAACACGAACACGTCGGCAACGTATTCGTTGACTTCGAACAGCTCGCCTACGATCTGGTCAAGGACTGCTTTGAAAAAGGCGTTACTGACATCGCCCTGATGGAAGACAAGCTCAACCTGTCCATGATGACCCAGATGAAGCAGGGCATTTCCCGCGCCTTTGAAGACGCCGGCATGACGTTTGAAAACTATCTGTCCTATAACGATACGTACAAGACAAGCTACGAGTATTTCTCGGACTATCTCAAGACGCACAAGCCGCATACGCTGAACATCGCCTTCCGCGATTCGCAGGCGATCGCCATGCTGAACGCAGCCAAGGAAAACGGCTATTCCGTTCCGGAAGATCTGCAGATTGTTACGGTACTCGATTCCAAGTATCTGCCGATGATGCGTCCGACGCTGAGCGCCTACAATGTGCCAGAATACGACATGGGTGCGATCGCGATGCGTGTTCTGACAAAAATGCTCGTCGGCCAGGACGGCCAGAATCTCGAAAAGATCATCGAGATCAAAGCCTCTCCGATTGCCAGAGAATCCACTCTGCCAAGCGAGCTCAAATAGTATTTCAAAAAATCCAAAGCAGGCTTCAAGCCTGCTTTTCGACTGTTCAGGGCGTTTCGTCAAAACGAAACAGGCTGAACAAATAATCAAACCGAAAAACGAAAAACCGAACCTCCCGGTTTTGAAATCCAGGAGAGGGATCGTTCGGTTTCTCAAAACGGCATACAAACGAATGTGGGGTAGAATGAAGCCATGGAAATTGTTTTTAATCAAATGACGGACCATCTGCCGGATCACGATTACGTAAAGGATTACCAGACGATCATGGAAAAAGCCGGACGGCTTATGAATCTTGACGACGATCTGGTCTGCTCCGTAATTTTTGTCGATCCCGAGCAGATTCATGAAATCAACCGCGACTACCGGAACATTGACCGGCCAACGGATGTCATTTCGTTTGCGATGAAAGATGACTCTTCCAATATTTTCATTGAAGAAGAAGAAAAAGAGCTGGGCGATATTTTTATCAATACCCAGGCAGTGGAAGATCAGGCCAGAGAATACGGTCATTCCGTACGCCGTGAGTCCTGCTTCCTGTTCTGCCACGGCCTTCTGCATCTTTGCGGCTATGATCATATGACACCGGAAGATGAAAAAGTCATGTTTTCCTTACAGAAAGACATCCTTCATGAAGTGGCTGATCAATAGATTTCGCTACGCCTTTTCCGGCGTTCGCTATGGAATGCTTCGCGATCGCAGCGTCCGCTTTCAGTTTGTTCTCGCCGCTCTGGCGATTGCGGCCGGGCTGATTCTGAAAATTTCCAGAAGCGACTGGCTGTGGATTATCCTGGCCGTCTGCCTGGTCATCATGGCGGAAATTTTTAATTCCTGTATCGAAAAAACCGTGGATTACATATCGGAAAAACGGGATCCGCGCGCCGGTCTGATCAAGGATATGGCCGCTGCTGCGGTTCTGATGGCTTCAGTCTTTGCGCTTTGCGCGGCCATGTTTATTTTTCTGCCGCCTTTTCTGGCCTGGTTTTCGTAAAGAAAAAACTTCTGGCTGGATCCGGATCAGTTCCGGTCTGCTTTAGAATGGAGAGTTTTGTATGGCATCTTTTAAATCTGGATTTGTGGCTATCGTCGGCCGGCCCAATGCGGGTAAATCGACGCTTTTAAACGCTTTACTTGGCGAGAAAATCGCCATCATGTCAGATAAGCCGAATACGACACGAAACAATATCGCCGGCATTCTTTCCCAGGACGCTGCGCAGTTTGTCTTTGTGGATACGCCGGGCATTCATAAACCGCAGCAGGAACTTGGACGCGTCCTCAATAAAAACGCGTATATCGCTATGGAAGACGCGGATGTCGTGGCCTGGATTGTCGATGGAACGCAGTCCTTTGGCTCGGGCGACAATTTTATTCTCGAACGTCTCAAAACGCTTGGAAAACCGATTATTCTGCTTTTAAACAAAGTGGATAAGATGTCCCGCGAAAATCTGCTTAAACGTCTGAACTACTGGTCCGGACTGTACGATTTTGCAGAAATCATCCCGCTCTCGGCTCTGAAACGCGAAAATATCGATGAAGTTCTGCACGTCTTCAAGGATTACCTGCCGGAAGGCGATCCGCTCTATCCGAGCGAAATGAAGAGCGACCACGGTCTGAACTTCCAGCTGACCGAACTCGTTCGCGAAAAGATCCTGCAGAAAACGCACGACGAAATTCCGCATTCCATTGCGGTTCTGCTGGAAAGCATGGAAGAAGTCAACGGCAAGGTTTACCTGTCCTTTATCGTCATCGTCGACCGCGACTCGCAAAAAGGCATTCTGATCGGAAAGGGCGGCGACATGATCCGCTCCATCCGCATGAGCGCCCAGAAGGACATTAAGGAAAAACTGGGCAAGCCTGTCAACATCGAGCTGTATGTGCGCGTGGAAAAGAACTGGCGCAATAAGGAAAACAAAATTAAGGAATTCGGTCTGGACGAACTCTCCGACGACTGACCGGTTTACTAGCTTCTGGTACAGACGACTCTGGCCAGAAGCTGTTTTCTTCTGGGCTTTTCCTGGGACGTGCAAATCCGGATAATAAGAGGCGTGCTGAGTACGGCAGGCTACAAAGAAACGACATTGCCCTGCATTCTTGGCCGCGAGTCAGAAGGAGGAAAAACGCATGGAAGAAGAAAATCAGTTTTTTGAGTCGGGCGAAGCGCGCATTCAGTCCAGACAGGGGCTTGTTCTTTCCACAATGGACTACAAGGACAACGATGGCCTGATTACGATGGCGGATGAAAATGGAATTTTTAAAGTCTATGCCAAAGGCGTACAAAAGGAAACGTCCAAAAACCGCCGGCTGTTTCTGCCGTTTTCGCTTACCCGTATCGCTTACGATCCGAAGTATTCCCGGGATTTTCTGTTTCTGATCAACGGACAGGTGATCGAGTCGTACTGGAAAAATTCGTCATCGCTCGAATACCAGTGCATCAACCAGATCCTGACGTCCCTGATTCTTCGGCACGACAGTACACCCGAAATTTATTACGATCTGCATTCGTTCTGGCAAAAGGCGCAGGAAGGCGAAATCGCGGATGCCCGACTGGCTGCGTGCAAGACGATGATCGAAATTCTTCGTGAAGCAGGCGTTCTGATGAATGTGGATGAATGCACCGTCTGTTCGAGAACGGACCGGATCGCAGGCGTGTCCATCGAAACCGGCGGATTTGTCTGTCTTGACCATCTGGGCGAACACCAGCCCTGGCCCAAGGCAGATCTCATGCTGCTGCGTCGACTGACGCGCTATCCGTTAGAAAAGCTGTATCGTCAGGATCTGCGCCCGCAGGACGATCAGTTTCTGCTCTGGCTGATGGAGTGGTATCAGTACACGACCGACAGCCGTCTGCGCTCTCTGGATCTGCTGAAACAGCTGATCGAAATGGGTGATCGAAAGAAAGACAAAACGTCTTCGAACCAATGCCATTCGGTTTTCCGGATAAAACAATGATTTGAACCTAACCTGTCTCGGAAGTCGTACCTTCCTCACGGTGATATCACGGTGACATTATCTTATTTGGATAAGTTTATCTTGTCTTTTGAAAAATTTGGCGCACTTAAAAAGAGCTGCTGTTCAGTATCTCCAAAACAATCTTAGTTGTATAAGAAAATTATCTACATTATTCGGTGCTGATTTGAGTCCGGTTTTCTTTGAGTATGCCGATCAAAATACCTGCCTTCTTTGACCTGTGATTTATGCTTCCAGATCTGCCTGAGCAGATATTCTTCATCCTGGAACTCGTAATTAAAGAACTTTCTAAGAAGCTCAAAGGCGAACTTCCGGTTGAGGACCGTTTTCCGTTTTGGCTGTTTCCTGGGAGCGGGTTGATGAATCTCGCAATAGGTGACGCCTGTGCTGCAGAGATTACAAAAGGTCAGACGAGCCCAGATCTCCTGCTTAACCGCATCCATCTTTATGGCATGAATAGCCTGTAAACCTGTCGAATATTTCAATTCCAGGAAGCCTGTCTCAACAGACCATCTGGATTTATACAAATCGCGGATGTCCTCAATCGAAAACTCAGATTCAGGGAGACTGGTTATGAAGTACGGATATGGTTCAGGTGCGCCGGGTCTGGTGTCGGTATGAAGTTTCACAAGTCGAATGGTGAAATTGCACTCGCCATTTGCGTCCAGACAGGATTTATCTTTTCCGGCCAGCGGATAGTGGAGTGCGTCGCCTTTATACTTGGCCAGATTCTTTTTGACCAGAATCAGATTCTTTGTGATATCTACTTCCGGATCTATGTCGTATTCTTCTGCAATCTGTAGAAGAGCCTGATAGTCTCGTTTCTTCAGACGAATCAGAAACAGCTGCGCCAAATCCATGATCGCCTTTTCAAAACTGAAACCATGAAATCTTCGATCCATGATAAATATCCCTTTTTCTGTGATTCGGCGCATCAGTTCAAGAGCACCGATGCGTTCGTTTTTCTTAGCGAGTTTCTGGATTTCTACATCTGTGAAGAGCTTATTATCTACGTCATAAGCAGCGACCACATGGGCTCCAGCCCGTTTGCGTTTTGGAGATTTGGTCCGGAGGAAGTCGTCGCTGTTCTTGTTAAAGGGTTCGAGATGCAGAGTGGAGCCATCAATGGCATACGTCGGGTAAAGATACTTGCGATCCTCAAATGCACCTGTAAGGAGCAGTCTGCTCATGACCTGGTCAAAGATGTCCTTAAAGAAGTCGGAACGGAGCTTGCTTCTAGCTTCGCTCAGTGCTGAATTGGCAAACTGGTTTTCTTCACAGAAGCCTGCATAAGAGGCAAGCTGGATCGGGAGATTCGTGCTCTGCATGGAGAAGATAAAGTCGACCAGCTTATCCAGAGGCAGCTTTTGGGTGTCACGACA
>NZ_JAHDSX010000055.1:0-13512 GCF_020969955.1 Allobaculum fili
CTTTGGAGAAATCGATACCGAGATCGATTGCAGGGATGATTGATTCCATGAAAAAGCCTCCTTGAATAAAGGAATTATCCCAAGGAGGCGGTCGAGAAAATACCCGTCTTTTATTTGACGCTTACCGTTCGCACCTCTGGCAGCTCATGCGCAAATCAAAAGCCGTCGGAATCAGCATTCCAGACGGCTTGAATGAAATTCGGAATTGTAAAAGGATCGAAATTCGAAACCCTATTTGGCGGCGTTTTCCTTGGCCAGCAGGTCGCGGATCTCTTCGAGAAGAACCAGCTGAGGATCCGGCTTTTCTTCTTCGGCCGGTTTTTCCTCTTCTTTTTTCTTCTTGAGCGCATCGGCTTTGGCGCGGGCCGTATTGATGGCTTTGACCATGCAGAATACGACGAGGGCGATGATCAGGAAGTTGAGGATAGCCTGAAGGAAGAGGCCGTACTGCAGTTTTGCGGAGGCGATGGTCACGGACAGATCGGCAATGTTGACACCGGCACAGATCATGCCGACGACAGGCGTAATGATGTCGGTAACGAGGGAGTTGACGATGGCAGTGAAGGCGGAACCCATGATGATACCTACAGCCATATCCACAACGTTGCCGCGCGAGATAAATTCTTTGAACTCGCTGACGAATTTGCTCATTGTTGGAAAATCTCCTTTTCTTTTCTGTATTTTACTGAACGTCTAAGAAGATTTTGGAAGAATCGACCGTATTCCAATCAGATCTCCGTCTTTATCCAGCCAAAGAATACTTTTTTGCGCGTCGTAGTCCACAATGCGAAGCCTTGTCCCGTATTCCTTTTCCAGACGGCGCTTGAGCGCCAGCGTTTCCTTTAGCGGAAGCTGCAGATCCAGAATCGAAAAAGCTTCCAGAAACTGCCGGGAGGAGCGGGTGATGACCACATTGCCTTCAAAGCCTTCCGGATTGCGGTCCGTACAGATCAGCGAAAGCGAAGAGCGCGGGTCGCGCCAGACGAGCGAATATTCCAGAGGAAAAAGCTGATGACAGCCCTGACACTGGTGCATGAAGTAGGTTCCGTCTTTGAGCCGCTGATACTCCGTGCTTTTCTCATCGCGAATGAGATAGGTATCGCGCGAGAGGTAGAAGGAGCGCCCGCAGTGCGGACAGGTAAACGAAAAGAGCCGTTTTTTCATTCGATTTTGAATTTACGCGTGAATGGGGCGGGTCTTTTCGTACAGCCAGGCGGCTTCTTCTTCATTCAGACGCGGCGAAATTTCGTCATAGACACGCTGATGATAGGCATTGAGCCAGTCGATCTCGTTCTGTTCCATTTCTTTTACGTTGAGACCGCGAACATCAAACGGAACGAGCGTCAGCGCATCGTGCCTGTAAAACTGTCCGAATTCGGTTTCAAATGCCGGAACGGTAACGAGCAGGTTTTCGTGACGAATGCCGTACTTGCCTTCGACATACAGACCCGGTTCATCGGAAGTCACCATGCCCGGCATCAGAACGCAGGAATCCTTGCGTTCCGGAACAATCCGCCAGCGGAAGCCGTTTGGACCTTCGTGTACGCTGAGCACATGACCGACACCATGACCAGTGCCGTGGTTGAAGTCCAGACCGTTTTTCCAGAGCGGTTCACGGGCGGTAATATCGAGGTTCAGACCGCGGGCGCCCGCCGGGAATACGGCTTTTTCCAGAGCAATGTGTCCCTGCAGCACACGGGTGAACGCTTCTTTTTCTTCATCCGTCAGATCGCCGACCACAAACGTACGGGTGATATCGGTAGTACCTGGGTAATAATGTCCGCCGGAGTCCACGAGATACAGACCGCGGTTTTCAATCACGACGGGATGTTCGTGATCCGGATGATAGTGCGGCATCGACGCATTCGCGCCATACGCAGAAATGGTTGTGAACGATTCTTCAATAAAGTCCGGCTGAGCGGCACGGAATTCGTGCAGCTGATCGGCAGCCGATGTTTCGGTCAACACATGACCGGCTTTCATTTCGTCTTCCAGCCACTTCCAGAAGCGGATCATCGCCACCGCGTCCTGCTTGTGCGCTTCACGGAATCCGTTAACTTCGGTTTCGTTTTTGCAGGCTTTCATCAGCTGGATCGGGTTATCCTGCCAGATCGGGTTTTCAATCGAACGTCCAATGCGGGAGTTGATGAAGTCGCGATCCATCAGAACCGGTCCTTCCAGAGCTTTTGCATCGTCGTAGACCTGATCGTACGGTGCCGTGCGAATGCCGGCTTTTTTCAGGAGTTGGGCACTTGTCGCATCGAGGCGGCTTTCATCGATATAAAGCGTTCCGCCGTCTTCATCGACAATCGTGTAGGCCAGAGCGACTGGGAAGCTTGGAATATCGTGGGCACGCAGATTATAGAGCCAGGCTACTTCGTCGATCTTGTTGGTAACATGATGACGGGCGCCGGCTTTGTTCATGGCCTCACGCAGTTCGGACAGTTTTTCTTCCATGGATTTTCCGGTGTATTTTTCATCGAAATGGGACGTTTCTGTTGCGGGGAGTTCCGGGCGATCCGGCCAGGCTTCGCCGGCCAGATCCAGACTGGTTTCAATCCGGATGTTCTTTTCGTTCATGCGATCCTGATACTTTTCAAAGGCATGCATGGAAATGCAGCGGCCGTCGAACGCCAGCGTTCCGCCGTTGTCGACATGATCGAGAATGTACTGTTCAATCGATGGCGTTTCGGGCATGCCCATTTTCATCAGGTCTACACCAGAGTCTTTCAGCTCCTGGGCAGCCTGCAGGAAATAGCGGCCATCGGTCCAAAGACCCGCCTGATCCTTCAGAACGACCAGAACGCCGGCACTTCCGGTAAATCCGGAGAAGTGCTTTCTTGCGCCAAAATAGTCGCAGACATATTCGGTATCGTGGAAGTCCGAAGTCGGAATGATGACGGCATCCACGTTATGCTCAGCCATTTTTTCTCTGAGCAGTTTTAAAGGTTGATTCATCGGTTGGTCCCTTCTTTCTGAACCCCATTATAGAAGAGCAAACGCCCAACCGGCCAATTCCCGGCCTGAATCGCCCAATTGGACCGGTTATCGCTTTCGCCGGACACCGTTTTGGCTCCTTTGGATTTTTTCGGTTTCCACCGGGGAATTCAGGTTTGATTTTGTTTCCATTCGTTTTCGGGGTACTTTTCTCTGGCGGCTGTCTCCTGAAGCTTTCCCTTACAGATTGCTCTTCCCGCCTCCTTTTTTGCCTCTTCTTTTTACCGATCGTTTCTTTGTTCATCGGCTGACCGTTTGTTTTTCCAGGATGGCCGATAACCGCTTCGTTTGCCTGCGGTCAGCCCGGCAGCAGCCGGAAGGCGCTGCGCTGGTATCCCGTATCCTTTTGGATTCCCTTCTGAAAATCCTTGTCCCGGTTCGAATCGTCACTCTTCTCCAAAGTCTTCTCCGAATTTTTCTCAGAGACCCATCCCCAGATTCTCGTGCGGATCTTTCGCAGTCTCCGTCTTCTTTTTTCCAACACAAAAACGCACCGCGAGGGTGCGTTCCGTTTCAAAAATTCAAGAAGGGGTCTCGATCCGAACTTAAACCTGAACGGGCGCCGTGTTGGGATCGGCGAGATTGTTTGGATCGATGCCTGGATCGACCGGAGTTTCTGGCGGGATCGCATTGGGATCCGGCTGTACCTCAGGATTTTCTTCCGGATTCGGTACCGGTTCTTCCGGCTGCGGCTCCGCCTGGGTTTCCGACTGCTGAGAGGAAGGCTGATCGGGTTTGTTTTCTTCTTCCTGCGGTTTTCGCTCTTCCAGCTCTTTTTCAAACGCTTTGGCGTCTTCCCGGCTCATCGGCTTATTTTTCACTTCTTCGCTGATGCGCTGTTCGGGGGCCACGTTGTAAATGTTATCGAGGCCGGTCGGGCCGAAGATCGCGAATACCGCCATGAAAAGGCAGAGCAGAATCGTCTTCACAATATAGAAGCCGACGTTGCGAGCCGGATACGTGTTTTCCAGACGCATGTACTTGAACTGGCGCCACAGAAAGAACAGCGGCGTAATGAGTAGCAGCGTCTGCAGCAAATACGCTCCCGGGTTGACCGAGTTAAGGTAATACATCACATCGAAAGCGGCACGGGATTCGATCGCGTTCGCAAAGAAGAAGGAACGAATCCAGAGCACGTAATGGTTGTAAAAGCCCATGGTCGAAAGCAGACCGATGCCAAATACGAGCGTGGTAAAGAAGATGATCGTCCGTTTGATCTTTTTGTTTGTGACCGCCGTCATACGAATCGCGCGCGAAAGCGAGCAAATGTACGTCACAATGAGCCATCCCAGATAAATCCATGGAGAATACGGAATCCAGGGCGCCAGGATACAGAAGACGATACTCAGAAACAGGAAAATGTTTCCAAGCGTGTCCGTCCTCGAATGCCATCGGCGGATTTTGCGAATTCCAAACGTGCGGAAGGAAAACGGCGTAGTCAGAATCGACTGCCAGCGCAGCGGGATGAAGATACCGATAATCGCCACGATCAGAACGATCACGGTATACAGCAGAGCCTGACTGTACTGGGGCGTCTTGAGAATAGTCGTTAAAATATTCATAACATGCTCCATAACGAAAGCCTGGAGAGTGGCTCCAGGCCGTGAATTGTAAAAAAGTTCTTTCCTATTCTACAACGCGATTCGGAGTATGGGAAAGTCTGATCTTTTTCCGACGCTATTGAGTCGTCCCAGCAGATCCGATCCGCTTAGCTGATTCGAGGTTCGTTTTTTCGGTTTCCAAACACCTGACCATGCCATACGTACGCCAGCGCGAATACGACTGCACACACGAGCAGCACGCTCCATGGCGAAACCGTAATCGCCCCGGGCCAGTTCATTCGGCCGACATAATCCGAACCCAGAAAGCCGATCAGGCAAAGTACGATCGTCAGCCACCGTTTCCAGCCTTTTGGATAGCGGGCAATGCAGGCGATGAGCAGTTTAGCGACCACGTAGACGCCAAGTGCGGAAATCAGATCACCAGGACCGAAGTGCATCGTCATCGGCAGCGCTTCATGCGCGAAAAACGGATCCATCCAGAGATTGATCAATACCTGCTTGATGGCAATCCAGAGCGGAACGAACAGAAGCAGATCCATACCTTCTCGAACCCAGTGACTCGTTTTCTTTTTTGCCTTTTC
Organism: Allobaculum fili; assembly: GCF_020969955.1. Classification (NCBI taxonomy): domain Bacteria; kingdom Bacillati; phylum Bacillota; class Erysipelotrichia; order Erysipelotrichales; family Erysipelotrichaceae; genus Allobaculum; species Allobaculum fili. The sequence goes on from NZ_JAHDSX010000055.1 coordinate 5,141, forward strand.
CGCTTGCAAAGTCTGACGCGCCTGCTCGAGCGTCTTGGAAAGCCGGGTTTCCAGCGGTTCTGGTTCCATTCCTGGTTCCTGCTCTTGTTCCTGTTCACGTTCCTGTTCAAATTTCTGTTCCGGTTTGGCATCGGTTTGATCCGGATTGTTGATGATGGTGACCGCGCTTGCTTTCTTACTTACCGTAAGTGAATTGGTCGATCCGCTTGGATGAGCTGGACTGGGTGCATCCAGAGCGCAGACTGTGCTGACCAGATCGCCGCAAAGCTGCCTCGTCAGATCAAGCGACAGATTGGCTTCCCGAATCTGAATCAGAACCGGCAGCGCATCTGCTCTCGAAAAGCCCGGCAGTCGATACGATTCGACTGCCGGTAAATAAATATAGGTATAGAGATTCATGCTTAATTTCCTTTGGTCTCCTTTACGCCTGCAGGAGCAGAAGAAAGGGTGATGACATCCGTCGGTGCTGCCAGGGCAAGGCTGCTTCGGATTTTCTGAATTTCCTCCTGCAAAGCAAACTTCATATCCCAGAACTGTTCGATCGTGGAGTAGCAGACCAGATTGATTTCCATACCGCTGCCGTCGGCCAGATAATCGCCGATCTGGGTTTTCGGTTTTGGATCCTTGAGCACGTACGGGCAGGCTTCCATCGCCTTTTGCGCTTCACTTCGAAATTCCTGTGGATCCACAAACAGACTGACCGGAACCTTGATGACAAGACGCCGGGAAGGATAGCACGAATAGTTGGTAATGGAATTGGAAATCAGAACGGTATTGGGAATAACCACTTCCTGATTATCGAACGTTTCCAGGGTAGTAAACATGATTTCAATCGAAACCACTGTGCCTTCACACTCGTTGCAGGCAATATAGTCTCCCACTTTAAACGGCTTGGTAATCAGAATCTGCAGACCGCTGGCTACGTTGGACATGTTGTCCTTTAATGCCAGAGAAATGCCAAGGCCTAATGCGGAAAATGCGCCGACAGCTACCGACATATCCACACCGATCTGGCCTAAGGCAATAATAATCGCAATGATGCGAATCAGAATGTTCGCCAGCGATCCGGTAAATGTCAGTACGCCTTCATCCACACCTTTTCGATTGTGCAGACGCAAAATCAGACGCTTAACCGCAGGTCCTAAAAAGAAACCGATCACCAGTTCAATCGTGGCCGCAAGAAGCTTCATCAAGAAATTGTTATGAATAAACTGTTCCCAGCTCATCAATCCTCACTCCTTTCCAAAATTTGCAGAATTGGGATGGGACGGGTAAAACCGACAGAAAAAAACTGTGCCATACCATAAGGATACAGCACAGTAATGGTTTAAGTCGGAACGATTCCTGAAGGAAACGACTAGGCGAGCACCTCTTCGAGACGCGCGATTCCCTGATCAATTCGAGCGAGGGATTCGTCTTTGCCCAGGATATGCACGATTTCAATCGCGCCGCCCGGGGTGAACTGCTTGCCGGATACGGCAGTACGTACAGGCCAGAGAACCTGCCCGTTTTTCATGCCCATTTCCTTTGGCAGAGCAAGCAGAGTTTCGTGAACGTTTTCTTCTGTCCAGTCCTGAATACCGGCAATGGCTTCACGCGCGGCTTTCAGTGCGGTCAGGGCCGTTTCCGGTGTGGATTTCATTTTCTTGTGACGATACATCTCGAGATCGTAGTCGCCTGGCTGATCAAAGAAATCAACAGCCTCTTCGATCTGGTTGAGAATATCGATACGCGGCTGGATGATCTTCGCGATTTCACGATGGGAATACGGACCTTTGACAGCTTTTTCCAGATACGGTCTAACCGTTTCAAAGTATGTATCCTCATCCATGCTGCGCAGATAGACGCCGTTCATCCAGGTCAGTTTGTCGATATCGAAAATCGCCGGAGAGCGGGAAATGCGGGATACATCGAAGACATCGATCAGCTCTTCGAGCGTGTAGATCTCCTGCTCCGTTGGCGGTGCCCAGCCCAGCAGCGCAATGTAGTTGATAATGGCAGCGGGCAGATAGCCTTTGGCTACGAGATCCTGGAAGGACGCATCGCCGTTACGCTTGGACAGCTTATGCTTCTCATCTTTCATTACGGGCGGAACGTGAACATAAGTAGGTCTTTCCCATCCATACGCGTCATAAATCAGGTTGTATTTCGGGGTCGAAGACAGGTATTCGTTGCCGCGAACAACGTGGCTGATTTCCATCGTGTGGTCATCGATGATGTTGGCGAAGTTATACGTAGGATAGCCGTCGGATTTCAGCAGGATCTGCTCGTCGAGCAGGTCGCCGTCAAATTCGATGTGGCCGTAAACCATGTCATCAAAGGATGTTTCTCCGACATTGGAAATGGTCTGACGAATAACAAACGGATCACCGCGATCGATACGCTCCTGCACTTCCTTGGCATCAAGATGCTTGCAGGGATCGTCAAACTTGAAGGAAATACCGAGGGATTCAGCTTCCTTGCGCTGCGCTTCAATTTCCTCTTCCGAGCAGAAGCAGTAGTGGGCATGGCCGGTTTTTACGAGTTCTTCGGCATAGCCTTTATACATAGGAAGACGCTCAGACTGAATATACGGTCCGAAATTGCCGCCGATATCTGGTCCTTCGTCCCAGTTCAGGCCGACATCTTTCAGAGTTTTATAAATAATATCTACTGCGCCTTCGACTTTTCGTCCCTGGTCCGTATCTTCAATACGAAGCAGGAAGTCGCCGTTATCGTGTTTGGCAATCAGATACTCAAACAGAGCTGTACGCAGGTTGCCAATGTGCATATAGCCAGTCGGAGATGGGGCAAAACGAGTTCTAACTTTACGAGACAAAACAATCAACTCCTTAACATACAAATCTTAATGGATTATTTTCCTTTTGACAAACCGCCCTCCCACCCCTGCAGTGCGCGTAACCTTTTTCGCCGCCATTCTCTATTTTCAATCCGCGAACGTTTAGAAACGCATGCAAAAAAGCAGCCTTCCTCATGCTAGAGCACGTTAGGAAAGCTGCTGATTTTCCATCTAAGTTCCGCACTAAGCGGATAGAAATGGATAAGCGTTTTAGGCTGTTTCTTCTTCTGCCCGGCGCTTACCGGTTCGATTTATCACGGGAAAGCTTTCTCTGCGTGAAGATCAGAATGATCGTTGCGGAAAGAGCAATCCAGATCCAAAGGTTGGCACTAAGCGCTGCGGCAGTGTTCGGTCCATGGCCCTTGGTGGGGGGATTCGAGGAGCTGGAGTTGCTTCCCGATCCATTCGAACCGCCAGGTTTGCTTCCTGAATCACTTGGCTTATTGCCTGAATCAGACTTGTCGCTGCTGGAGCCGGAGGAAGTGTCCGAGCTGTCATCGCCCGGGTCGATCGTCGGCTTGTACTGAATTTCCTGCATGGTATCGCGTTTCGCCTGATCCGACGCCGCATGATCCATTGACGGATAGGCCTTCACGACAGCCACCAGGCCGTCTTCACCATTCGTGATCGAAACGCGGATCGTCGTATCGTCTTCAATCAGCAGTTCACAGTTGTCTCCCTCGATCAGATCGGAAACGAGCACGTAATAGTAGTCGCCAGGGACGGTATACGTGATATTTCCAAACCAGTCTTTCCCTTCGCCGTTAATGCGAAGTACGGTTTTCTGAGGAAGCGGTGCGCCGTCAACAGCTTCAAGTCGGAATTCCGTTACAACCGATACTTCGGGACCCGGTTTCGGTTTTCCTTCCGTAAAGAAGGTGGAAACCGGGATGTTTACATCGACTGAAGACGCCGCGTAAACCGAAATCGGCTGAAAGGACATCACGAATAGAAGACCGGCAAGAAGAAGATGCTTAATTTTGTTCATACGAATTTTCATTAGCATTCTTCACCTCCTGCTTATTCTGGATGCGGCCAAAGAGAAGGACGCGTCCATTTGTTTCAACGTCATAGCAAGTCGAAAGAGCAATGATCTGCTGATCCGGCTTTACGCCGATATCGCGGTACTGCTGGCAGTCTTTTTTGAGCCGTTCCAGGAATCGTCCGTCAAGAGTCGAAGCTCCCTGCGGAATGGAATATACGTCCGGGTCTGCAGCATCAGTTTTCAGTACCGCAAACACTTCGATATCCCATTGCGAATCCAGAGAATACAGCGTCCCCGTTTTGTGATCATCGAAATAGTCCTTTTTCAGGAACTTCGTCAGATCTCCGAACATTCCGCCGTTTTCCATATGATGTCCATACAGCAGCGAATAGGGATCCGAGAAGTCCAGGCTGTTCAGACAGGAAAGGAAGATCGAACCCGAAAGAGAGAAGTCTCCCAGAGGATCCTTATTCACATATTCCATGTCATCCTTGCCCTGAACAATCGGCTGGTCGATATGTGTATCATCGATCGTAATCCATCCGATCACGTCTTTGTTCATCGCCACCAGTTCATCCATTGACCAGGACTGGCCAGGAGCCGGTTTGTATTTCATCAGATCGGAACCAAAGCCTGCCTGCGACAAGCGCCAGTTGTCCAGGAGAGAATAGCCGCCGTACAGCATCATGCAAAGAACAAGAATCATTGCGATGAAACTGATCAGTCGATCTCCCATCCGGGCCAGTTTTGCAGCTCTGTCCATTTAACTCTTTCTCCTTTGTTCATGAGAAGCTCTAAATCTTCTTATGAATTCGTCTATTCCAGATTCGATGATCCGAAATTAGTCTTCGCGTTTACGACGGAAGAACATGCCAGCGAATACACCGCCCAGACCAACTACAGCTACATAAGGAGCAGCAGTCATCAGGATACCCGTGGGAACGTTACCATCTTTGGTGTTGGTGAATTTGATTTTATCTTCCTGTCCATCGTTGATTGCAATGTTTTCAGCTTTGGATCCAGGGAGATCAGCCGCATCATTAATGCTGTGTTTTGCTTCATACCCAGCTCTCTGCTCTTCTACTGTGTAGATATCATCAGCTGTCAAACCGTCAATCGTTACGAATTCACTGTCAGCAAGTTTGAAGATGTAAGTCACCTGATCATCTGCTGTACTAGTGGCCGGAGTAATCTCTTGATTGTTATTACTTTTAATGGTGAATGTCTGTCCAGGCTTTTTCGTAACAGTGAGCGTGAAGTCAAATTTCTGCGCCTTGTCTCCCTGATTACCACCTACAGTTTTGGAGACAGTCAGCGGACGCGTATCATACTCATGCGCAAACACGAGGTCATCTTCCTTGCCTGCTGGATCGGTTACGTCTGTGCCAGCCTTTCTGAAGGTATAACTCTTGATTACCTTATTGGTGCCCTCCCATTCTACGTTTACATACAGATCGTAAGTCTTCGTATCCACAGTAACTCCGTGGTAGTTATCACCAGTTTTGTCATCAGCGCTGATCGTGTATTTAAATACACCGGCTCCTTTAAAAGCATTTACGTTGTCACATACGATCCTGCTCTGGGTGTACTCAATAATATTTTTAGTAGTATCAACATCTTCTGGAGCTGCATCAGCTTCTACATGCAGATTGGGTGCAGCTTCACCGTTGAAAATCGTACCTCCAGCAGCCGTCTCAGACCATTCAGAATCACCTATAGCAGGCGTGATCGTATAGGAGAAGGTTGTAGCTGTTGCAGGGTGATGTCCATCGTGAGTAGTTAAAGTTGTGTTGAATGTTGGTGTACTGCCCTCAGCTGCGAAGATCGGAGTAGCTACGCTAGCCAGAGAAATCATGCTTGCTGCTGTAAGAGCTGCGAGAGACTTAAAGTTTTTCATTTTCTTTCCTCTTTCACATTTCTCAATGAATCGGTATAAGCCCTGGACCGACATAAACCAAATTCCGAGAAATTTTTTATGATTTGTTATTCAAAGTTAAATCTTTGAAAGGGCGGCTGAATTTAGAGAGAGACGCGGCGGAGAATCGTGGAAACTTTTCCAATAATGTTTTCCCGCTCAACAGGGCCAAACTGCCGGCTGTCGGCTGCGCCTTCTCGAAAGTCGCTCAAAATGAAATATTCATTGTCGCCAAGAAGCAATGGGTACGTAACGTCTGAATCGTATGCAGGGGTGGAATAATAAATCTCTCCTTCACTGACGGTTCCGTTATTTACTTTCAGCTTCGCATCTTCGGTAATTTCTACCGTATCGCCGGGCCGTGCGACAATTCTTCCGGTCCGGACTTTACCGTTTGCCTCATAGGAAACGATATCGTTGTTCCATAAATTCGAGGGAAAGCAGTAGACCAGAGCAATGTCACCAGACCGAAGTGCAGGTTTCATGTCATCACCGGAAACGATTGTGAGTCGGAAGACGACGCCAAACAGGACATAAATGAAGAGGATTAGTCCCGCCAGCCGAGTCAGAAAGGATTTGATGTCTCGCCGATCCAGTAAATCCTTTCGCCTTCGAGCAATCACTGCTTCCGGGGTAACTGGTTTTGCTTTCTTTTTTTGCATTGATTTCTAACCTCTTATATGGAGCATTTAAATTTTTATTCGCTAAGCGAAGAGGAATCGCTGCTTTTGAGTTTCTGGATTTCCAGATCTTTTTCATCCAGCAAAGCTCGGTAGTACGATTCCTGACACGCCATGACGGTTCGATAGGCTTTCTGCAATTCTTCCATCTGACGCCATACGCTCAGCTCACTTACACCGCCAAAAGTCTTTTTGGTAAATTTCATCTGGGAAATGAACTGAGCCAGATCCTCCATGTTCTTGCAGGATTCCGGGCTCATTTTTTCTTTTTTCTCAGGTGTGGTTTTCCCTTTGCTTTTAGCGCTGCTCATGTTCACGTTCCTTTTGGAAAATTAAGGAATAGGCTGCGAGAGCCAGAATGCCTAAAGCACCGCCGGTAACAAGAACTGAATTTTCTTCACTGTCATCGTGAAGACCACCAGGAACAGTTCCCTGCTTTTCATTCTGGAAGATTACCACTGTTTCCCCGTTAAACTCTTTTGATCCAGTATCGTTCGTACTACCAGATTCCGTCTTCGTTTGAGTGGTGATTTTGTAGGATGCGGTGTATCCCAATGGATCTTCCCACACCTGATAATGACCGCCTTGCGGAACATTGAAAATGCATTGATCACCATTACTCAGATCAAATGTGTACCATCCTGCGTCGTCAGGCTCAATCGCTGAGTTTGCAGACAGATAAGGCTTGTAGTCGCTATCTAACACTCGAACGTGGAACTCAAACTTCTGCGTTCGATCCGCAAAGTTACCCACAACACTTTTTCGAACAATGAGCTGTTTCAAATCCAAAGCCCACTGCGCATAAAAGGTCGTATTTTCGTTCAGAATGTAAGGATCCAGACTGTGATAGATCGTCTGTCCAGTTCCATCCGGAGTTTTCGTCCAGCCAAGGAAAATATATCCAACGCGCTCAGGGACAACTTCTTTTCCATCACTGTCATGACCTACTGTGATCTCAGTCCCAAGCTCTTTCTGATATCCAGAAGGTACCTGGACTGAGTTATCATCACAGTTTCGATTGTATGTAACGTTGACAAGCTGCTTTTTCAATACAACTCCGTCTACATGCCATCTTCCTTTTCCTTCATTTTCGGAAAGGTTTTGAAGCTTTTGCACATACCAGAGCACATAATCAGTTTCCGGATCAAAATCATGGCCTGCTTTCTTCATCACATTTTGAATCTGATCTGCGGTCGGAAGGACATTCAGTTTTTGTGAAACATCATTTAAGGCGTTGACTTTCGGGTCGTTTTTTTCCACATAACCGTTATGGCTGTTGTCAATAATCCAACGTTCTTCCTGAATTGCTCCCTCAATCTTGATCATGTCCGTGTAATCGCCAGTCTTGTAATCACTCGGTTCGAATGGGATCTCACCATCTAACCGGATATAGAACTCTGCAGGCAAATTAACACTCTCATCTTGCCAGATTGCGTAAAGCGTTTGATTCTCCTGCGTAAGCTGATAAGGCGTAGAGGCTGGATACAGAGGATCTCCATTACCGTTTCGCAGATCCTTTGAAATAGACCAGCCCAGGAATTTATATCCTGGTCGTTCTACGTTCACATCTGGAAGAGTGACGATTTCTCCTCGCTGCCCTGTTTTTGGTTGCAGGACAAGATCAGGTCCACCGTTATTGTCGAAGTTCAACACATACATATCAGGTGTCTTTTTCCGATAGACCAAATCCGCTGAGAAGCTGTAATCCAAAGATTGTGTCTCAGAATAACTCTGTTCATTCTTATAGCAGTAAGAAGCAGTAATACCTTTTTTACTCTTGGTTAACTGAATCTCATCAATAATATAAACGCTACCTCCGCCAGTCTTCTGTAAGCGTCAAATAAAAGACGGGTATTTTCTCGACCGCCTCCTTGGGATAATTCCTTTATTCAAGGAGGCTTTTTCATGGAATCAATCATCCCTGCAATCGATCTCGGTATCGATTTCTCCAAA
>NZ_JAHDSX010000056.1:0-12665 GCF_020969955.1 Allobaculum fili
TTGGAGAAATCGATACCGAGATCGATTGCAGGGATGATTGATTCCATGAAAAAGCCTCCTTGAATAAAGGAATTATCCCAAGGAGGCGGTCGAGAAAATACCCGTCTTTTATTTGACGCTTACGTTTGTTTCGAGCGGCCCAACAGAAAAAGTCTGCTTTGCCAGCAGAAGAGCAGACAAAGCAGACGGATTTTCGATGGGAGGCTCAAGTGCCGGTGAAGGCCGTAAAGCCTTAGCTTTCAAGGTTATGGTTCTTCTGGGTCTGGAATGCGCAGAATCCAGACCGAAACCGGTGTCAGATGCCAGGCGTTTCGATAGGACGCAGGGTGAGAAGATCCTCTTCCATCTGTCGGATGATGCTGTCGGCTGGATTTTTGAGCTTTCCATAAGAAATCCGGAGCCGTTTTGTGGTAAACAGACACGCGTAGACAAACAGATCCAGAAACAGAATCTGGTCCTCATAAGGGTCGAGCGTTTTCAGATCCTTGATCAGTTTATCCACTTTTTTCAGATGCTGTTGAATCTGGTTCAGGGAAAGACGGGAATCACTGGAACTGATCATCAGAATACGGAGAAGCAGGCCTGTTTTCTTTGCCAGTCGGGCAGCCTCTGGATAAGAAGAGTTCATGTACGGTTTAATTTCCTCAAGCAAAGCAGGAAGCGGTTTGCTGATTCGATTTGCCAGATAGCCTGCCTGAATATAGATCAGAACCGTGCTGACCATCGTCTCGAGCTCCGGATCCTTTTTCATTTCCGGCCATTCGCCGACTGTGGAAGCCAGGGTACGGAGTACCTTATTTAAGTATTCGACATTTAAGTATTCAGCCGTTTTGTCCCTTTTTGCCGCCGCTTCCTGGAGAGCAATACTCAGCTGAAGACAGACACGCATGCGGAGAAGCGAAACGGAACATCTCTGTTCGACCAGAGCGGCAAGCTGCAGAGCCTGTCTTATCGAATCCGAATCGGATCGGGTTATGACGGACAGTCCCGGGAGCAGGCTGCCGATTCGATAGGAAAGTTCAAGAATATCTTCCGCATACGGGGCGAGTTCCTCATCGAGCAGCACCTTTTCCTGCAGGTTCGTCCAGTCTGGATCCGATACCGTCCAGATTCTCAAAAAAATTGCGAGAACTTCTGTAGCGGAGCCCCACAGCAGCTGGGCAATCATCAATTCGTTATTGCAGGCCGCATAAGCCTCAGGAACAGGGGCAGCATACGAACCCTTTGCTGTGGTATACCGGAGCGCCGCGATAGAAAACAGGGCTTCGCGAAACAGACCCGGATTCTCGGAAACCACATCCGAATTCTCTTCAAAAGCCGCGAGACGGCTGAGTTCCCGGCCGATCATTTCGGACATTCGAAGCGGACTGTCCTCCTTAAGTGCGGCCGCAAAAGCGGATCGAGCAGCGAGTGTCACCATGCTCATATACGCGTCACTGTCAGAGAATGTGTTCATACTTGTCGTTGCATCACAAATATCTTCAATCCCGTCATAATCTTCGGCCTCGATTAAGCCGTTGAGCGTTGTAATAAAGGCTTTTGCGAGGGAAGCCGCATTATCGGGATACATATTGTCCCCATGATACGCATGATCCAGAAGGGAAATGATCGACAGGTACTCGGCGTACATCGAGGAGGGGGATGCGTTAAACAGCAGCCCTCTCTGGACTTCCGGGAGCTGGAAAATCACGGAATCCGGATCCAGTCGGGTGGACGATTCCTCCTCCAGAAGCTCCATCAGCGTTTCACTGGCCTGCTTTGCGGCGGTTTTGTCTTTGCAGAGAATGGCATCGGTGAGACGGAGATACCAGGCTTCTTCCCGGATTTTCTGCATCGTGCTCGACAGACCAAATTTTTGGATATGGTCTTTGGCCCGCTCACACGCCTGCTTTGCCATGTATAAACATGCCGGATAGGCAGCGCAGCTGCCCAGCAGTCGGGATACAGAGCAGCAGGCTTCCGTGGCAAAACCGAGTTCCTGTTCAGTCTGCGGGTTCCACTGGTTTAAAATCGCGAGGATATTCAAAATCAGCCGCGGTACTTCGACTGGCGAAACCTGCTGGAAATTGAAGGCAGCGGAGCTGAGAAGCTCGATTCGCTTCATTTCCAGACCGATGGCTGGATTGTATTCACTGGCTTTGTCGGGATGCTGCTGTTCAAAGAGCTCCTTGTTGTAGTCGTCAATAAAGGCGATCAGCAGATCGTAAAGTTCGCTGGCCACAAGCGGTGCGCCTTCTTCCGTCGCTCGCTGCGCATCGTGTAAATAGGAGTCAAAGTAAGCGAAGATACTTTCGTTATCCATATAAGTAAACGATTCACGAAGCGCGAGATACAGACGGAAGACGGGATCGAAATCCGTATCCCGCGTATTCAGAGTGTACTCATCGAGAAGGGTTTCCACCGTATGCAAAGCCAGTGCCGTATGGAGCGTCGGATACAGATTGAGCGTGTGAAAAATGGTGAAGACCACATGGGGAATTTGCGAAGGCTTCCACGAATTGTTCACGAGAAACAGGCACAGGCAGTCCATGCCTTCCAGCGACAGAATCTGTTCGTTCTCCGCTAAGGAAAGCATAATTTTGGAAATGCCCGTGCGCAGATCGGCGAACTCCTGCAGGTCATCTGCCATTTCCAGAGCGTATCCGATCATCAGAGCAAAGTTGTAAAAGGCATGAAGCAGCGTCTGATTCGGGTGACGCTCTGGAACGAGAACCGAAGAGGTTTTACGGAAAATATCCTTGCACAGCTCCATGACCCGCTCACGCTGATCCGGTGGACAGACTTTATACAGGGCACAGACGGCATAGTACAGAACCGGCAGGTCCAGTCTGTCGTACGAAGCGCAGTCCTCAAGGGATGAAATCAGGCGCGCACAGAGATTCGTCAGAAAGTCGGAATAGCCAGGTTCATTTTTCAGCTGGTCAAGGTATTGCGTATCTTCATCGGAGAGCAGAGCCGTTTCTCCAAGCGGTGCAAAAATCAGCAGCAGATTTTCGAGGGAATAGACGACTTCTTCCGGATACAGCTGAAACACCGGCTGCATGACCAGAGCGCTGATTTCCTCCGTGAGCGGCGGATTATAGCGGATCATAAAATGGAGAACGTTCTGTACGCAGCGCAGGCGAAGCGCTTCCGTCTCGGGATGGTCCGGATCGAAGGAAAGATCCAGCGAACCGGCGGATTCAGCGTAATTCTGTACGTAGCCGGGAGAAAGGGCCGTAAGAATCTGATTGTAGAGCCATTCTACATAGCTCCATTCCAGATGGCGGAACGGATTGGCCATCAGTTCCTCATAGTGTTCCGCGTTCTCTCGAAGCAGGGCCGGAATCCGGTCTGGATCGCCATCCACGAACGCTTCGAAAAGAGGCAGAAAGTCTTCGTCATCGTTCAGTGCTTTTTGAAGAGCGAAAACGAGCAGATCCAGCAGGGCTTCGCCGGCATCTGCCAGAATGGTTTCTCTGTTTTCGGCGCCTTGTCCCGGCTCTGTCGTCTGCTTGCCAAGATCAAAAAAAACCTGTTCCACCTGACGATAGGCAGCCGTATCGATAAGCGCGTTGTACCCTTCCAGCACACTGCTCAAGCCGTATTTCTCAGTCCATAATCGCGTGCTCAGACAGAGCGTCTCGACCTTATCGTCTCGCTGCTCCTGGGCGTCTTCCGTTTTGGACAGGGTGGAAACCAGATCCAGAGTCGGTCCCATCAGTTTCATGCAGGGCATAGATTCAAAGTCCGCCAGCTGTACGTTTTTATAGAGGAGCATTCCGGTGTCATTGCTCGTCTGCAGGTAACGAAGGGAAGACGTCTCGTTCAGCGCTGTCGCCAGCAGGGCGAAGAAAAAGAAGACAATAACATCCGAACTGGACGTTTTGGACAGCGGGAAGCGAATGGTGCGGTTCGGATCAGACCAGGTCAGAACCGGTCCAAGATTCAGGGCTTCATCCGGTGCGCTCACCGACAGAGAAGCCGCAATGGGACGCGGCCGTCCGGTCGGCGTGAACGGCTCCGTAATTTTCCGGCCGTCCCAGTAAAGGGAAGGTTCCCCGTTTTCCAGCGCCTTGTGAATGGTCTGAACAGCTTTGAGCGAATTCAAAGGCGCAATGGTTTTCATGTTTAATGTGAAGTTGATTTTTTCAGACATATATCCAGTATAGAAGAATGAAAAAGGAAAGACTGAAAACAATTTCTTTCTCTGTGTGGATTGTTAAAACGTATAAACGATCCGGGAACTGCGCCCCAAAGAAAAAAAGCGGATTCGCCCGGTGAAAAATGGAAATTTTCGCCCTGAAAACCGCCTGACCAATCTAGCCTGTTTTGCGTCCGTTCTGGCCCGCAGATAGCCGTTTCGAACGCGGAAAAGACGGGCGAAAATTGGTAAAAACCGTCCGTAAGGCGTAAATGCCGCATTTTAAACCCACGTCAAATGTCTACTCTGCATAGGTGAATGAAATTGCATCGACATGGTGAAAAACATGAACATCGCCCATGAATAAAGGGGAATTAAGGTTTTCTAAAACTTTTACAGAGCTATTGAATATGGTTTCCAATAGGTATATGAACAAGAAAAAGAACGTGCAGACATACGCCCAGACAAAGGAGGGAGTATACCGTGGAAATTCGTACAGAGAGACTGACGCTCAGAACATGGCAGGCGGACGATGCAGCAGCTCTTTACGCGCTGGCCAGCGAACCGGAAATCGGCGAAAAGTGCGGCTGGGTTCCTCATTCCTCCGCAGAGTACAGCGCCATGGTGATTGATTCCTCGCTCCAGAACGATGAGGCGTATGCGATCGTGCTCAGCGAAAACAATACGATCATCGGTTCGGTTTCGATCAAGCTCGACGGCGATTCTGATCTTTCCAACTGGGAAGACGAAGGCGAAATCGGCGTCTGGATCGGCAAGCCGTACTGGAAAAAAGGCTACGCCACAGAAGCCTGTGCCGCTCTTCTCGATCACGCTTTTTACGATCTGGATCTTTCCAAAATCTGGGCCGGCCATTACCATGGGAACCTGGCTTCGCGAAAACTGCAGCAGGGTCTTGGCTTTGAGCAGGAAAGAACCGAAGAAGAATATCTGATCAAGCACCTTAAGCGCATGACCAAGCTTCACGTTTTCTCCCTGACCAGAGAAAAGTGGCAGGCACTGCATCCATACCCCCAGAAACTGGAAAACTGAAATCGAAAGACCTCATGATTTTCAAAAAATTCTAGCGTTCTAAAGCGACGCACAAAGTCCTTCCCCCGGCTTTGTGCGTCGTTTTGTCTATGCATAGGCTTCGGGCGTCGGCTGGAAACGGATTTGAAAACTGTGCCACAATAAGCGTGGAAAAGCCTCTAGGTTGAATCAAAAACCCTGAAATTTGAAATGGAGGGATCTCTATGGCTTGTACTACAATTCTGGTTGGCAAAAAGGCTTCGCTTGACGGCTCAACCATGATCGCGCGAAATGACGACAATCCAAACGGACATTTTGCGATCAAAAAATACTGCATGGTGCTTCCGGAAGAACAGCCCCGCACCTATCATTCCGTAATTTCTCATCTGGAAGTCAAACTTCCGGATAACCCGATGCGCTACAGCGCGCTTCCAAACGTAAATCCCGAAGAAAAGGGAATCTGGGCAGGTTCCGGCATTAACGCCGACAACGTCGCCATGACCGCAACCGAAACCATCACCTCAAACGTCCGCGTTCTCGGCGCCGATCCGCTGGTTGTGTATACTCCAGCACAAAACGGCGAAAGCGAAAAACCGGGCGGCATCGGCGAAGAAGATATCGTTGTCCTCGTTTTGCCGTATATTCACAGCGCACGGGAAGGCGTTATGCGTCTGGGCTCCCTGCTGGAAGAATATGGTACGTATGAAATGAACGGCATCGCCTTCTCGGATCAGGACGAAGTCTGGTTTTTGGAAAGCGTCGGCGGCCATCACTGGATTGCCAGCCGTCTGCCGGACGATCACTATTCCGTTATCCCAAACAGCTTTATCGAAGACACCTTTGATCTCGATGACGCTTTAGGCAAAAAGGAAAACTTCATGTGCTCGCCAGATCTGGAAACCTTCATTAACGAAAACAGTCTGGCCCGCATTGTCGACGGCCGCTTCAATCCGCGTGTCGCCTTTGGCAGCCACACCGATGCCGACCATGTGTATAACACCCCGCGTCTCTGGTACGGCCAGCGCTATTTCAACCCGACGACCGTTCGCTGGGATGGAGAAGACGCTGAATTTACGCCGCAGAGCGACAACATGCCGTTCAGCCGCAAACCGGAACATCTGATTACCGTAGACGATGTCAAATACGTGCTGTCCTCGACGTATCAGGGCACCCCGTACGATCCGTATTCGTCTTCGCCAAAAGGCCGTCTGTTCCGTACGATCGGCATTAACCGCACCGCGTTCCTTTCGCTCAGCCAGATCCGCGGCGATCTGCCCGATCCCGTCAAAAGCATTCAGTGGATTACGTTCGCATCCAACGTCTACAACGCACTCGTTCCGCAGTTTGCAAACGTAACCGAAGTGCCGACGTATTTCTCCAACACGAAACTGCAGTGCAATACCAACAGCTTCTACTGGGACAACCGTCTGATCAGCGCCCTGGCCGATGCCCATCACAGCGATGCCATCGTCTTTGTCGAACGCTATCAGCAGGCCCTTGGTGCCGCTGCCCGTCATGTCGTTGACGAAACGATCGCCAAAGCACTCAAAGGCGAAAGCAGCGAAGCGCTTCTGCAGGCCGCTAACCAGCAGATTGCCGATCTGGCGCAGAGTCAGACCCAGGGTCTGGTCGATCAGGTTCTCTTTACCGCAACCTGCAATATGACTAACGCCTACCAGCGCTCCGATCAGTAAAGCCTGGCCAGAGAAAGCTCGGATTTCATCCCGAATGTTCCAGCACAGGAAAACTCCAGCTTTCCGTTTACTGACATAACCGATCCAGAATCGAAACGCCGCAAAGACAGAACCGACTGTCGCTGCGGCGTTTTTCTATGCAGACAGGAAAAGCGGACAGACAAAAACCCCGGGATACCGATTGGCTTCCCGGGGTAAGTGAGTTCTTTTCGGATTCAGACGATCGCGCTACGGCCCTTTTGTGAATTGTTTCGGCCCTGCTCGCGTAACTTCCAGCTCCACGTCCTCGTTTCTTTCAGACTGAACTCGACAATCGCATAAGCTGCAGTTCTGAAAGCAATGCCTGAATGTTCTCCTCCTGCCTTTTGCGAAGCAACGATTCCTGTTCTGCAGTGGCTGATTATTCTGAGGATTGTCACCGGTCTGCAGTTCGTTTTCGCACGGATGGTGTCTGGCGAGTTTCATGTTCGGGTTTTATTCCGTCGATGGGTTTTAACGTCTTCTCTGACGCGCCTGGAAAAGGGACTCACTTTTTTTGAACCTGTGTGTTGGTATCTATACAATACCAAAGTTCATCGAAAGGGAAAGAAAGCGGTCTCATCTGGTCTCTTGTTTGTCCAGTTTGGTTCATTCTCCCCGCAAGTCAGGAAAAAATCGAAAGAAAAAGGGGGTGAAAAAAGCAGAAGGACGGATCGAGCCAGACGATCCAGAGAAACCGTAAGTCAGGAGCAGGCGGACGGTTCGGGAAAATCGAGCGATCAGGCGTTTTCTTCGGGAACCTGGGGCAGCTTGCGCAGCGCCTGTTCGAGTTCTTCGTCCGTAGGGAAGTAGTCGCTCATCTCGCCGTTGTTGAATTTCTCGTACGCAAAGAGATCGAAGTAGCCCGTACCGGTCAGACCAAAGAGGATGTTCTTTTCTTCGCCGGTTTCCTTGCACTTGAGCGCTTCATCAATCGCTACGCGAATGGCGTGGGAACTTTCCGGAGCGGGCAGAATGCCTTCGGTACGCGCAAACAGTTCCGCTGCTTCAAAGACGGCTGTCTGTTCGACGGAGCGGGCTTCGATCAGCCCTTCGTGATACAGCTCGGAGAGTACGCTGTTCATGCCGTGATAGCGCAGACCGCCGGCGTGGTTTGCGGATGGAATGAAGTCCGATCCGAGCGTACACATTTTCGCCAGCGGGGTCACCATACCGGTATCGCAGTAGTCGTAGGCGTACTTTCCGCGGGTTAAGGACGGGCACGACGCCGGTTCTACCGCGATGAAATGGTAATCCTGTTCGCCGCGCAGCTTCTGGCCCATGAAGGGAGAAATCAGACCGCCCAGATTCGATCCGCCGCCGGCGCAGCCGATGATGAGATCGGGAACGACGTTGTATTTATCCAGAGCGGCTTTAGCTTCCAGTCCAATCACGGACTGATGCAGCAGAACCTGATTCAGGACGCTGCCCAGCACGTAGCGATAGCCGTCCAGACCGGTCGCGGTTTCTACTGCTTCGGAAATCGCACAGCCAAGCGATCCGGTCGTTCCGGGATGATCGGCGAGAATCTTGCGGCCGATCGCGGTTGTTTCGGAAGGGGACGGGGTGACGCTGGCTCCGTACGTCCGCATGACTTCCCGGCGGAACGGTTTCTGTTCGTACGAACATTTGACCATGAAGATTTTGCAGTCGAGATCAAAGTAGGCGCACGCCATCGAAAGCGCGGTACCCCACTGGCCGGCTCCGGTTTCAGTCGTAACGCCTTTCAGGCCCTGTTCTTTCGCGTAGTACGCCTGGGCGATGGCGGAGTTGAGCTTATGGGAGCCGCTGGTGTTGTTGCCTTCAAACTTGTAGTAAATATGAGCCGGCGTTCCCAGTTTCTTCTCCAGACAGTAGGCGCGTACGACGGGGGAAGGACGGTACATTTTATAAAAATCCTGGATTTCCTGCGGAATGGGGATTTCCCGGGTGTCGTTGTCGAGTTCCTGTGCGACGAGTTCATCGCAGAAGACAGCGGAAAGTTCTTCCGGCGTCATCGGCTCGAACGTTTTCGGATTGAGCAGAGGAGCGGGTTTGACTTTCATATCCGCACGGACGTTGTACCAGTATTTGGGCAGTTCGTCTTCGGACAGATAGATTTTGTAGGGGATGGTTGAATCGGACATCAGATTCTCCTTTCTTCCCAAATCCAGCGGGAACAACATGATTCCTGAGGATCCAGGCAGGCGTGCAAACGAAACGTTTCCATCGCCTGTTTTCAAAAAATATTGTTTTTCTTATAACAGAGACAATTGGTCTGCCGCAATTGCCCCCTCAAAATCCATGCCAAAAGAATGCGAATTCCCCCCATTCCAAAACGCAATCCAGATTCGAAGAGAAAGTGCACCGAACAGAAAACAGAAAGGACGCCGGAAGGAAAGCGCAAAACAGCCGAAGGAAAAGCCGGAAAATAAAAATGCGGAAAGACGAATCTTTCCGCAGAAAATAAATTCAGAATAATGCTTCAGCAGGCTAGAGCCGGAATTCGTACGGACGGACCGGTTGAGAAAACGACGGCGCTGCCAAATTCATTTCGAAAAAGGAACTAGTCTTCTTTCTGGCCTGCTTTGTGGTGCGGGCAGGCGCCTTTTCCGTCAAAGCAGTACGTGCACAGCTTGCACTTGGGCAGGCCGATGGATTTGACCATGTCGTCGAGACGATGGTAGCGCAGCGTGGTGAAGCCGGAAACCTTGCGGATTTCTTCCACCATCGCAGCGTATTCCTTGCTGTCAGGATCCGCGTAGAGGGCCAGTCTTTCCGGCGACGGGTTTTCACCTTCGAGCTTGACGATCATGCGGCGGGTAATCAGATCCATATCCGAAGTGGAACGGGAGAAGTTCAGGAAGGTGCAGCCGTAAAGAATTGGGGGGCACGCTGGACGAACGTGAACTTCTTTCGCGCCCGATTCATACAGGAAGCGGGACGTGTTGCCAAGCTGGGTGCCGCGGACGATGGAGTCATCGATCAGCAGCAGACGGCGGCCTTCGATCATTTCCTTAACCGGGATCAGCTTCATGCTGGCGATCTGGTTGCGGCGGGCCTGAGTGGTCGGCATGAAGGAGCGCGGCCAGGTAGGCGTGTATTTAATGAACGGGCGGGCGTATGGAATGTGCGCGGCGTTGGAGTAGCCGATCGCATGGGCGATGCCGGAATCCGGAACGCCAGCGACGCAGTCGGCATGCACGTGATCGCGCGCAGCCAGAAGGCTGCCGCAGCGGTTGCGCATCTGTTCGACGTTAATGCCCTCGTATGTGGATGTCGGGTAGCCGTAGTAAACCCAGAGGAAGGAGCAGATCTGCATCGTGTCGCCCGGTTCCTTAACGGGGACAACTTCTTCCGGCGTGATGAAGACGATTTCGCCTGGGCCCAGTTCGCGATACGGCTTGTAGCCAAGGTTCAGAAAGGAGCTGCTTTCAAAGGCGCAGCAGAAGCCTTCGTCTTTTTTGCCGAGAATAATCGGGGTACGGCCGAGTTTGTCGCGGGCCGCGTAAATACCCTCGCTCGTCAGGATCAGAACGCTCAGCGAGCCTTTGACAAGATCCTGCAAGTATTCGATGCCTTCTTTGAACGTGCTCTTCCGGCTGATTAAAGCTGCAGCCAGTTCGGTCGGATTGATTTCGCCGGTGCTCATCTCATAAAAATGGGTGAGACCTTCTTCAAAGCAGAGTGCCTTGAGTTCGGCGATGTTGTTGATTTTGCCGACGGTCGTGATCGCAAAGGATCCGAGCCGGGAATGAATCAGAAGCGGCTGCGCTTCGTAATCGGAAATACATCCAATACCGAGATTTCCCTGGAATGAATCCAGTTCATCATCAAATTTGGTGCGGAATGGCGTGTTCTCAATGTTGTGGATGGAACGTGTAAATCCATCCGGTCCGTGGACCACCATACCTGCCCGCCGGGTACCCAGATGGGAGTGATAATCGGTCCCAAAGAAAAGATCAAGTACGCAGCTGCCTTTCAGTGCTGTTCCAAAAAAACCGCTCATGTTTTCCTCCTGTCCGAAGAATTCCGGAGTCCAAAAGAAAATGACCTTTGTTCCGGTTCATCAGGACAAAGGTCATTTTACTCAATCGCTGTATTCATGCACGATATTGTTTTCAGTTTGGTTCGTTCGGGTGTGTTTTCGTGGAAAAAACGTCCGATTTAAGCGCGCTCAATCGGGCCGGTGTAATCTTCAATACCGCCGATATCCGTGGCTGGAATGCCGCGCTTGGCAAGCATTTCCTGGGCGATGCGGGCGTGATAGCCGCTCACGCAGTACAGATCGGATCCGGGCTTTACATCGGCGGTTTCAATCTGATCGAGGGGGATATTGACGGCACCTGGAATATGGCCGGCGTTGAACATTTCGGCGGGACGGACATCGATGATCGGGGTGTTCTTGGATTTAGCTTCTGCAACGTATTGATCGATGGTCATCTTGGACATGATTACTACCTTCTTTCCGTGCTTTTATTATAAAAAAACGGACGAAAACACAAAGTCCGGTTTGCCCGTTTTTGCGTACGTTATACAAAGACAATTCGCGTGATGGATTTTCAAATCCGTCCTTAAAAAGCGCGCTTTTTAGTCCAGAAGAAGAAAAGCCGAAGACAAAGAAGAGCCAAAGGAATACCGCGGAAAGCTGGCGTAAACATCCGCCTGCTTCGACAGGAAAATTGAATGGAAACGGGCAATCGAAGTGCAGAACAGACTGCCGGCAGGCAGAACGCATGGTGAAACGAAACCCTCTGGATACGATGAATTCAGAAGCAGACCGGCGATTGTTTCTTTTTCAATGCGTCCGATTCCTGCAGTTTTTTCTACTATGTATAGCCTCTGTCATAGCCTCCGTGCTGGGCTTCCTGCAGCTTTCGTTTTTACAGGATTCCTCCGTCGGTTTCGCCTGTCTTGACCAGGCTTTGACGCCCGCATTTCCGACGGATTTCGACCGCTTTTGCAAAGCGGCTTCTGGAAGACTCCGCAGACCAGGATCGGGATGACAGGCCAAACGGTTTCCCAAGAAAAACAGAGATCCCTGTCCATAGAAACGAGCAGAAAAAAACGGCAGAACCATAAGACAGGAAATGTATACGTTCCTTGAAAGGAGATACTTTATGCGACTGTTTATCGCTTTAAATTTCAAGCCGTCCGGGCAGACAGAACTCGTGAAGCTGATTGACACTTTACAAAAAGAAGGTGTTTCAGGCCGCGCCATTCCGCAGGAAAACCTGCATGTGACGATTGCGTTTTTAGGGGAGTGCGACCCGGATCAGATTCCCGTCATCGAAGAGATCCTTCAGGATATTCCGCTGCCGGCTTTACGTCTGAAGCCATCTGGATACGATCGGTTTTTAAGCGCGCTCGTTTTGCGCTTTGAAAAAGATCCGGCGCTGATGGACTATCAGGCTCAAGTTGTCAAAGCGCTCAAAAAGGCCGATCTTCCGTTCGATGATCGGCCGTACGGTCCGCACGTTACGCTCATTCGGGTGCCTCGATCCAGACAAAAAGGCGACCTGTTGAAAGCCCGGGCGGAATTTCATGACCGCTTTGGATCGACGCTGTTCCGACTCGAGCCTATGGAAATCGAGAGCTGCTCGCTGTTTTCGTCCACGCACAGTGAAAAGAGCCATTCCATGCACTACGCATCGCTTTTTACAATCGATCCGGATGAAAAATCTCAGAATAATTGAATAGAACTTTCCCAATCAGCTAAACTATACGGTCGGATTTTTGCGTGGACGACCACGTTTCCTTTTGGGCTGGTCTACTGGATCTGGTCGTGGAATCAGATCCAGTTTTTGAAGAATTTCTATCTG
>NZ_JAHDSX010000057.1:0-12045 GCF_020969955.1 Allobaculum fili
CAATAGATTTTTAGAAAAAAGTGAAAAAACTCGAATCATTCGAGATTTGACTTGAAGAGTAGAAAAAAGACCACATCACTGCTTAACGCTGATGTGGTCTGAGAAATCTTAACTTAATGACATTGCTTTTATAAAAGAGAAAAACTGCCTGGCCTGCGCAGACAAAACGAGAAAAATCGACATCTGAAAAAGACGATTGGGCCTGTGAAAGTGCGGGAGCCGGGCAAAGAATGAAAAGGGAAGAAGTCTGGATAGAGTTGAAAAAAATCGGACAGTATGGCATTATGAAGACTCTGCCGGACTATAGTTCTTAAGCATATAAAACAATACAATGCGGTGAATAAATTCATAGAATCACGATTTCTTCTGTGGAAGTCTGATGTGATTGTTCTGTTATGACAGGGCTGTCGGAACAGCCGGCTGGTCTGCGCTTTTCCAATAAGACCATGCAAAACGCATCGCAAAGCCTGGCGGAAATTTCTAATCTTAAGGAAGGAGAAACCATGAAACCTGAATCAGAATATCTTCTGATTATTGACGGGTCTTCACTTCTTGCAACCAGCTATTTTTCTTCTTTGCCCAAAGCCATCCGCAAGGAAAAAGACGAGGAAAAAAAAGAGGAACTTTACTCGAAACTGTTAAAAAGAGACGCTGACGGCCGCTACTGCGACGCGATTGAAGCGTTTTTTCATACGATTTTTACGATTCTGACGTACCAGAGGCCAACACATCTGGCGGTCTGCTGGGACGTAAACCGTCACACTTTCCGCAAATCCATGTGGCCCTCCTATAAATCCAATCGATCCAGTACGCCGACCCCTCTGGCCGAGCAGTATCAGACCGCCTACACCCTGTGTCAGGAACTTGGAATTGCCCAGTTTCAGCACCCGGATTATGAAGCGGATGATTTTGCGGGCAGTCTGGCTGTGCAGATGGAAAAGCAGCTGCCGGTCCGCCTGCTGACGCGGGACAAGGACTACTTCCAGCTGATCAGTCCCCGCACCAAAATCTGGTACGGCATGTCCGACCGCGACAAAGTGCATGCCTGGCGCACCAAATACAATATGCCGGCCGGACTGCCCAGCCGGGTGGTCGAAGTGGACGACCAGGTTCTTGAAGGCGAGTTTGGCTACAGCGCCAGCTGCGTCTGCATGATGAAGGCGCTGATGGGCGACCGCTCCGATAATATTCCCGGCGTTCGCGGCATCGGGGAAACCCGCGCCGTCGCGCTCGCCCGTCATTATTCGAGTGTCGAAGACCTGTATCGGGCCATCGATCGCGCACAGGATCCCCGCGCACGCAAAACACTGTTTGCGACGTGGCGAAGCTGGGGCATTCGAAAGAATCCCTACTCATGTCTGACCCGCAAAGGCGGCGAGAATGCTCATTCCGCAAGGGAAATGGCCGAGCTCTGCTACGTGCTGGGAAAAATGAAAACCGATCTCGTGCTCCCCATGCCCGGCGGCTATCCCGGCATGCGGCTGAAAAAGGAACACCTGCAGTTTTCGCTGAACGCACGCGATGCCCAGTCGATTTTGGAACAATATAATATTGAACTGAACATTCGCCTGCGCCCGTCCGCCCTCAAGCGTATGGAGGCGGCTTCTGCGTCGGCTCGATCGGCAAAAGGTTCGTCGGATTCCAGCCGCAAAAACGGCCGCTCGGGATCATCCAGTTCGCGTCCGAACCCCGTAAAGACAGCGGAAGGAAAGCGTTCGAATTCGAAAAAGCCGAATGTGCACGATCCGCGTACGAAAAAAACGTCCGCCTGGAACGGCAAGCCGGCTGGTAAGAAAAATGAGCGCAAAGCGGCCGAAACGGCCCGGATGGAATCGAGAAAAAACGATGGACGCCGCAAACCTTCGTATAAAAATTCGTCTGCCTCTTCACCAAAGGGAAACTGGACGAAGAAAAACGGCTCCGGTCGCGTCCAGAACACGAAAAATGCAAACGCGTATTCTCCAAAACAGACGAAGTCGTCTTCAAAGTCTGGTGCGGCTATGAACGAGACGAAAGCGATGAAAACGTCCAAAAACGCGCGCTCGTATCCAAACGGCCCCAGACGCTCTTACAGTGAGGGCCGCGTGCAGGAACCCGGACGTTCGGCGGGTTCAAAACGAAGAAAAAAGGACGCGTATCCGTCCGCAAACGCGTCCTCCAAAATGACCGGAGCTTTGCCGGTTATGCAAGAAAGACCTCAGCTGTCTGATCAGTAATCCAGCTGTTCAGACTGTACATATCAAATTCGAACGGACAGAGCCGGAGGAAAAACCTCCGGCTTTTTCCATGCATCTTTTCATGGACAGAACCTGGTGCAGACTGCCTCTTTGTTTCTCAGAAAATCCAGGAGGCGACAGAGGCTGAAAGCTGTCTCCGGCAGGAGCGCTTCCGCAGCAGAAAAGACAGAGCGGAATAGCGATAAAAAGAAATCGACTGTCCGGCGAAGGCGCCAAAACCATGGGCGCTTCCCGTTGTTTGAGGCGGATCGTGCTATATTGTTGATGTCCTGCACGTTGGCAAAAAAGCAGAACTGCCAGAAATTTGCTTTTTTCAAAAGAAGAAATTTTCAGGGATGCCCGCCTCCATTTGAGAAACCGTCTGGATTCGGGTGTATCCTGCGGTATCGTTCTGCAGCGTTCGTATTCCCTTTGAAATGATTTGAAGGGCATGCGTTTTCTGTCGCTTTGCAGGGTTTTGTTTTCCCGTCGAGCCTGGACTCGATGGTCACAAGGATATCTGGTATGACATTTCTAAGGAAAAAAAGGTTAGGCTTTACGATGCACAAGTGGTTTAACCGGACGCCCCAGGCCAGACTTCTGGCCGGCGGCTTTGGTCTGGTCATTCTGATCGGCGCCATCCTTCTCATGCTTCCCATTTCACTGATGCCGGGAAAGCAGCTGAATTTTCTGGATGCGCTGTTTGAAGCCACGAGTGCCGTATGCGTAACGGGTCTGACGGTAGTCGTCCCCGGACAGACCTTCAATTTGTTTGGACGATTCGTTCTGGCGATTCTGATCCAGATCGGCGGTATGGGCGTTGTCCTGCTGGGCATTTTGCTCATACGCGTCGCTGGCGGCAAAATGGGTCTGAAAACGCGGTCCCTGTTTGTCGCCGCCCAAAATCTGACCGACTATTTCGATTTGCAGAAGCTGGCGACGATCATTTTGCGCATCACCTTTACGTTCGAAGCCATCGGCGCGATCTGCCTGTGGTTTCCGCTCATGCGCTACTTTAATCCGCTTCAGGCATTTGGCCATGCCTGCTTTCTTTCCGTTTCCGCGTTTAACAACGCCGGCTTTGACGTGTTTGCAGGCGGGGATTCGCTGATTCCCTTTGCGGGAGACGTCGCTTTCTGCATGACGATTTCCATTCTGGTTATTATCGGAAGCTTCGGCTTTCTGGCGCTGATCGATTTGTGGAAGAAAAAATTCTGCTGGCGCAAGCTGTCGCTGACGACGAAGATCGCCGCGTTCATGACGGTCTTCCTGCTCAGTGCCGGAACGATTCTGCTGAAGTTCACGACCGGACAGACGTGGCTCGAAGCCTGGTTTCAGTCGGTCATTGCCCGAACCGCCGGCTTCGCGTCCTATCCGCTTTCCGCGTTTTCCAACGGCGCGCTGCTGGTATTCATCGTTCTGATGTTTATCGGCGCCTCGCCAAACTCGACGGGCGGCGGTATTAAAACGACAACCGCCTTTGTGATCGGCCTGAAAGCCATCTCCTCGAGTACGGCCCATGATGAGGACAGCTGCTTTTTCCGCAAAGTCCCCAATCTGGTATTCACGCAGGCATTCACCGTTCTCTTTTACGGACTGATGGTCGTCTTTATCGCGACCTTTCTGATCTGTGTAGCCGAAAGCCATCTCGCGCTTTCTGACGTGCTGACGGAAGTCGTCAGCGCCTTTGCGACCGTCGGAAGCAGTACCGGCATTACCGCGTCGCTGCAGCCGGTATCGCGTGTGATTCTGATTGTCGTCATGTTTACCGGCCGACTTGGTCCGGTGACCATTGCCAACCTGCTCGTGACCAGCCGCGCCCATTCCGCTTCGTTCACCGAAGAAAATGTGCTGATCGGCTGATCCATAAGATAAAGAAAAACTGCCCGCCCAGAATGGACAGGCAGCCGGTATAGAAATGAAGCCCGTGACGGAATCGGTAAAAATGCGTTCCGCGAGGCTGGAAAAGTGTTTTTGGGGAAGGAAGATACTTCATGTTCTTTAAGCAAAACAAACAGGAAAAATCGATCGAGATGCCCTCGCAGGGCACATTCGTCATAATCGGGCTGGGCCGTTTTGGTTCCGCCGTTGCGCAGACGCTCGTTGCCAACGGGCAGGAAGTCATCATTGTCGATAAAGATCCGGATCGCGTACGGGAACTGCGCTATCTGACGGATTACGCCTATGTCATCAATCATCTCGATCAGAAATCGCTCGAAGAAATCGGTGTGGCCGACTGCAGCGCCGCGATCATCGCGATCGGTTCGCAGATGGATGCCAACATTCTGGCGACGCTCTACTGCCTGAATCTGAAAGTGCCTACGGTCATCGCCAAAGCCAACTCCAAGGACCAGGGATCGATTCTCGAAAAGATCGGCGCGAAAGCCGTCTACCCGGAATGGGAGATGGGGGAGCGGCTGGCCAACCAGCTGTCCAACAAGCGCGTCATCGATTACTTCTCTGTATCGGGAAATATCGATATCGCCCAGATCGAAGTGCCGCACAATTTCATCGGCAAGCCGCTGAAAGATCTCGCACTTCGACAGAAATACGGCATCTCGATTATCGCCATTCAGAAAGGCGATGAAACGATCGAGGAAATTGATCCGAACTACGTATTCGAAGACAATGAAACGATCATCGTCATCGGATCCAACGAAAATATCCGCGTTTTCGAACAATCCAACGCAGACTGATTCAATGGACGGCAGAAGGCTGGTGCAGACAGAACAGAAGAATTTGTTCTGTACCGGATTTCTGCCATCTTTGTTTGATAGAATAATACGAAGTTAATCCAAAGAAAGGAGCGATCTCTGTGGAAAAACAGCTTGTCCTCGTTACCGGCATGTCCGGTGCGGGTAAAACCTCTGCCATGAATGCGCTCGCCGATCTTGGCTACAACTGCATTGACAACTTCCCGAAGGAGCTTTTGAACTCTCTGGAAAAACTGATGGAAAGCGATGATCCGGCTTACGACCGTCTGGCTCTGACGGCGTCGAGTCAGGACTACGTCGATTTCATGAACTTCTTTGACGCCCTCAGCCGTCCGCTGCAGGTGATCTTTGTGGATGCCAGCGATGAAGAACTGCTGCTGCGCTACCGCTTTACGCGCCGCATGCATCCGCTGCTTCTGAAAAATCAGGCGTCCACGCTCGAAGAAGCGATTGAGCTCGAACGCGATTCCTTTAAAAATCTTGAAGAAAACATGAAGGATACCCTTCACCTCGATACCACGCGGCTGACCCCGCAGGCGCTGGTCAACGCGCTCAAACCGTATTTCAAAAACCCGACCGAACCGGAATTTGCGATTACGTTCCAGTCGTTTGGGTTCAAGCACGGCGTGCCGATGGATGCCGATGAAATTATCGACGTCCGCTTTCTGCCCAACCCGTTTTATGAACCGGCCCTCAAGGATCTGACGGGCAATGACGAAAAAGTGTACAAGTACGTCATGGAACGCGAAGAAACCCGGGAATTCAGCCGGCGTCTGAAAGACTATCTCGACTTCGTGTTTGAAGCCTACCGTTCGCAGAACAAGAACCACATCATCGTGGCGATCGGCTGTACGGGCGGTCAGCACCGTTCGGTCAGCGTCTGCAACTGGCTCAATGAACAGTACAGGAAGGAGTACAAGACGTACTGCTTCCATCGCGATGCCGTCAAGGAGGATGAAGCATGAAAAATGTGGTAGTCATTGGCGGTGGTACTGGTCTTTCCGCGATGATGAGCGGTCTCAAGCATCTCGAAGATGTCTCGCTCACGGCCGTCATCACCGTAGCGGATGACGGCGGATCCACCGGGAGGCTGCGCGATATTTACCATACTCCAGCCATGGGCGATATCCGCCATGTTCTCTGCGCCATGGCGGAAGTCGAAGATGACCACCTGTTCGCGGATTTGATGAACTTCCGTTTCAGCGGATCAAGCGACATCGGCGGTCATCAGCTGGGCAATCTGATCTTTCTGGCGCTTATGGACATTACCGGCTCCTTCATGGGCGCCGTACAGGCCATTTCCAAAGTCCTGAAAGTACGAGGCAACATTTTGCCCTCTACCCTCGACAACGCGATTCTTTACGCTCTGATGGCGGACGGAACGCTCGTTCGCGGGGAAAAGAACATTCCAAATACGAACAACTCGATTTCGCGCGTGTACTACGTCGACGAAATTCATGCCTACGATAAAGCGATCACGGCCATCGAACAGGCGGATCTGATCATTTACGGAATCGGCTCTCTTTACACTTCAATTTTGCCCAACCTGATCATTCAGGATGTCGGCAAGGCAATCGCAGACAGCCCGGTTCCCAAAGTGTATTTCTGCAACGCGATGACGCAGCCCGGCGAAACCGACGGCTTTTCCGCGGAAGATCACGTTCGCGCCATTGAAAAGCACACGTTTAAAAATTCCGTCGATCTGCTCGTGATCAATTCGCAGCCCATTCCGCAGGAAACGCTGGACCGCTACGCCAAGCAGGCAAGCTATCCCGTCACCTTGAAGGAAAGCGACCATACGTACGCCATCCTGGAAGAAAAGCTGTCCATCGTGGATGAAAACGGACGGATCCGTCATGACAGCGACGCTATCGCCCGCAGCGTACAGACCATTCTGAACACGCTTGACGAAGGGAAAGAAAATGTCGTTTTCAAGTGATGTCAAAGCCGAGATCAGCAAGCTTTCCTTTTCCGGCGCACAGGCAAGGGCGATGCTTTGCGCGCTGTTTCTTTCGAGAGCTTCGCTGAACTGGAATTCGCAGGGAACCTGGCTTTCCTTTCAGACGGAAAATGCCTCCATTGCCAAGCTGGTGTTCCAGCTTCTGAAAAACGAGTATCAGGTCGATATCCAGCTTTCCACGCTGAAAAAGATGAATCTGAAAAAGAACAACGTCTACCGGCTGATGGTGTATGAACAGGCTTCGGACATCCTCGAAGATCTGGGCATTTTGCGCGAAAGCGGCCTGTACAGCGTGCCGCCGTATACGATGGTGCGTTCCGAGAAAAACGCGCGGGCTTTTATTCAGGGTCTGTTTCTGGCCTCCGGCAGCATCAACTCGCCAAAGACGGCCAATTACCATCTGGAAATGAATCTGCCTTCGCAGGAGCTGGCGCAGATGACGATCAAGCTGATGAACCGCTTTTACATTCCGGCCAAACTGCTGACGCCGAAAAAGGGCTTTGTCGTCTATACGAAAGCCGGAGACAAGATCGCGGATTTTCTGCGTCTTCTGGGCGCCAGCCAGTCGCTGTTCGAATTTGAAGGCCAGCGCATTCAGCGCGACTTTTACAATCAGCTGACCCGTCTGGACAACTGCGAAGTAGCCAACGAGATGAAAACGCAGAAAGCCGCCAGCGAACAGCTCGTCTGGATTGCGACGATCGAAGAGCGCGGCATCAAGGTGCCGATGAAAATTTCCAACGTCATGGAAGCGCGCAAGCAAAATCCGGAAGCGTCCACGCTGGAGCTTTGCGACGCGGTTTTTGATCTCTTTGGAGAAAAGATTTCCAAATCGGGTATGAAGCACCGTCTCGCGAAAATCCGCGAACTGGCTTGTCCGCAAAAGGAAGAAGCAGGCGTATGATCCGCAAATTCTTTTTCTCCTTGAAACGGCGCGTACAGACACTGATGCGTTCAAACGCCTCGTACAGAAACCAGTCGCTTTTCAAAAGGCAGCGCAAGTCCAGAGGACTCCTTGCCGCTGGCCTGTGTATAATGCTGACGGGCTGTTCGCAAAACCTTACCCTGACCAACCAGACGTTTGTGCTGGAGCTGGGCGTCGACGTCTACGCCAATCCCTCACTTTATCTCGAAAATCCGGAAAAAGTCGATCTGGACCGTCTGAGCGTAGAAGCGGATGCGCCGGGCATTACCATTACGGACAACCGCTTTGTAACCGTCGGCCTGGACTATCTGACGGTCGGCGAGTATAACTTTCTGATCCGTGACGGACAGGAAACCATACCGTTCGTGATCAAGATCAAGGACACAAAGGCCCCCTCTCTGGCGAGATCACCGTCCAGCCTCGACTTAAAATACGGACAGGACGTGAACTGGGATGACGTGTTTGGCGCCAGCGATCTTTCGGGCGTTTATTACGAGGCTCCTTCGGATCTGACGTGGAATACCGAAGAGCGGGATGTGGATATTCGCATTCGCGACCGCTTTGGCAACAGCATTACCAGAACCCTGCATATTACCGTCTCCTGATCTGAGGCACGGCTTTGAATTTTTCAGTTTGCTGTGGAACCTTACGCCTGGATCTTGTAAACTCGCGAGTATGCAGGGAAATTTCAGGCAGATATTTTTGAAAATGTGAAAGTCTTTAGATGATTTATGGCACGACGAAAAGCCCTCCTTGCGAAGGGAAATTTTTCTTAGCCGTCATCATTTGTATTCTGCGTTATACCAACAATGACTTGGTTGTTGTTTCTGCCAGTTGAAAGGGAATTCCAATCTGTTTAAGCAGGATCTGCACCTTTTCAATAAGAACTGGATCTGATTCTTTTGTCAGTTCAACCAGTTCTACGGCCGTTTTCTGAATTTCGTGGACGTTCTCCAATTCCACGAAATTCTCGGCTTCGGTGCAGCTGTTTTCTTCAACCGTCTCGTTCTCAGCCGGGACCGCTGTATTCGATACGTCAGATTCATCACTGGGCCGGAAACATTCTCCGGTTCGAAGCATGTGATAGGCTGCTGTCATCATTTTTCTCGCAATAGCCACCAGAGCTCTCTTCTTGCCTCGTCTGCCAGAAATGGCTTTATACTTATTGCCAAAATATGGATTTTTAACGGCGTTGGGAGCGCACTGAATCAGTACAGGCTTCAGGTATCTCCCACCCTTTCCTATCTTCACTGATTTGTGCTTTCCGTTACTCTGATTACTTGCGGGACAAAGACCGCACCAGCTTATAAAGTGCTTCACGTTTACGAAGCAATCCATTTTCGGACCGATTTCGCCGAGAATCTGTTTCGCCGAGAGATGGGAAATCCCAGGAATTGGTGAATTGAAATAGTAAACGCACCCATTGAACTGATAAAAACGAGCGTTCCATTTACTGTTTCAAAAATCTACCTTTCCTCTCAATTTCCTTTATCTAAGCCAGGAAACTGAGGGGATTTTTCTTTTACCAGGGCCGCGTTTCGCCTTTTCTGTGCTTCCATGCTAAAATTTTTGAGTTGGAAGGACTAAATGCAGCCACGACAAAAAGAGCAGTTGATTAGTGTATTTTTTTACTCCGATACTAAATGCAACTGCCAAATATGTGAATTAAGGTGTGTTCGTTCTCCTTCTTAACTCTCGTTATTGTTTAGCGAGTTAACAGATCTGGCTTCAAGTGGACAGAAGCCGGATCTATTTTTTTGATTCCTAGTTTTTCCACAATTTCAGAAGATTTTTCCAGAAAGCAGAAATAATCGTACGGCGTATGACCGTGCAGACTTTTTAATCCATATGAGTTGATATGCGAGACAGCGATGTTCAGCTGCTCCTGACTGGTCAGTCCCAGCTTGACTAAATCAAAAATATGGCCGCCTCGGTTCTTCGGGGAAATTCTCCTTAAAAGAAGATGTTTGTTCTCAACGGAGGCTTTCTGGATAGACTGCATCGGATCGCAGTAAAACACTTTCACACCGAGTGCTTCGATTTCTTCGACTGCAGTAAATTCTGAACCGAGATCGGTCAGAACCACCGCGAACAGTCGTCGGAAAGTCTGGGCTCCAAGCTGATCGTGGAGAGTTTTAAGTCCTTCAGACATCGCCTGAGCGGTCTTTTCTGTGTGGTAAACAGCGAGAAACAGATGGTGCGGATCGCGAAATAGAAAAGTCTGCATGAATGGCCCGTTGGTTACGTCGTTATAGACCGTATCCATTTCAACTACCGATACACCTGGGTGTGAAGCGAGGTGTTTCTGAAAATCCTCATAAGTTCGGCCTCAAACCACAGAATTGTCTTTCCGCTTTTTCGTTTTGATAGAGGGCTTGAATCGGATTTCTCGCTTTACCTTAAGGGGGAGATCGATATTTAAGACTCCCTGATCGGCTAATTCCCGATGTTCGATCCAGGTATAGACAGTACGCTCCGTTACTGGGATCTCTGGGCAGCGCTGACAGATAGAGGAAAGAGACTGCCCGTTTTTAACTCCTTCACTGATGATGCGTTTCACATATTGGAATTCTTCACCGGTAAGGTTGATCCCAGTGCGCGATTCTCTAAGAGTTTTTTCGTACTCCTCCTGCGCCTGTTTCGCTTTGTAGAGGCGCTTTTCGAGTTTGCACCGCCGAGGCCGATGGGCTTTAGGACATCCGTTGCAGAATCCTTTTTTGTCTCTGAATTCGCAAGGAATCGGCTTTCGCTTTTTACATGGAGATTTACAAATCCCGTTGTCAGGGCTGCATTCATGAATACAGACGCAATCCCAGATGACAGCTTTACCGTTGGAATCAGATTCCTTAAGACACGGCTGAAAGGAAATGTGCGCTTTGACTTCGCGGCTGACGGTGCTTTTAGACTTGTCGATCTGTCGGGCGATTTCAGCCATAGAAAGCCCCTGGTCCAGACCGTCTTGAATCAGTTTTCGAGTGACAGCGTTGAGATGTTTTTGATTAGGCATAAGGCCCTCCTGTCTGTTTTGGAAGGAGAACATCGAAGACTGGCCGAATCGGTCAGTACATTTTTCGCTAAACAAGAACGACCTTAAGTTATCTGGATTGAAGGACTAAACGCAACGATTGTGGTTGAAGGACTAAATGCAACGAGAAAGAGTTCAATGGGTGCGTTTACTATTTCAATTCACCGGTTCAAGAGTTTCTTGCATCATAGATTCGTAGTCTTGAATCTGCTTAGCCGTATGGTCAATTCTTTGATAGGCGGATTTGAGCTCAAATTTCTGCGAGGGGGAGAACTTGGCGCCGGCGAACGCTTTATAAAGTTCTTCTTCTTTTTCTTTACGCTCCTGAGCATTGGCAAACTTGACGATACTGCACGATTTACGAATCCGCTTCTGTACTTCTTCCAATACCGGCACCTCCGTGTCCAGCAGGTATTGGATAACATTCCTTGCCGATTCCCCTTCAACACCCGAGAAGATCAAATCAAGTCGGATATTGGCTTCGGTCAGGATATTTCGAATGCGACGGATATCGTCGCCTCTGACGTAAACCAGTTTTGTCCGCGTGCGTGACAGTCGTCTGGCTTCTCGAATGCGCCGTTCGGGAATATAGGATTCCCTGAGAAGGCCGTTAATTCCCAGTTCTGCGATCCACGCAGCGTCCTTCTGGTCTGTTTTCTGACCAGTGATCATCCGCACGTGTTTTGGATTGACTATATGCGGAATCAGCTTTTTCTCTTCACAGACGTTGTAAACCGGTGTGGAGTATTTTCCGGTGGATTTCATGTAGACATCGATCGGATCATGCGGCTGAGATTTCAGAATTTTCTTCGTCATCTCAAGAATCCAGTCACACATCTCAGAAAGATCCGTATGGTTGGATCTGAACTTTTTCGATTTGAGCTTGAGAACGTCCACATTGGTTTTAGGATCTTTCACAGAACAGCAGACCCAGGCGTAGACATTGTTTTTATGAACATCGAGTCCGGCGCAGACGGACTTTTGAATCTGAATGGTCATGTCTAAGCTCCTTTCTGAAAGAAACAGGAACCAGAGCAGAGAAGTCGATTCTTTCTGTAAGAGCTCGCCAATCTGATGAGTAAGCGTCAAATAGAACCCGTCTAGAAATCGAGCGCAGACTCCTTCACAATTTCCGTGAAGACGTCTGCGCTCTTCTTTATAAAAAACTGCTCGACCGACTGCCCAGTGGGCTGCTGGTTGAGCAG
>NZ_JAHDSX010000058.1:0-11842 GCF_020969955.1 Allobaculum fili
AGGATGATTTTTTCAACAGGTAGAAAATCATCCTTTTCGTCATGCCTGAGACGCAAAATATAAGAAATGACAACGCTCATGAACAGGGTATACGATTTTTATCCCTCCTTAACTTAATGACATTGGGTGGTCTACGACAATAAGCAGGCTTTCAGCCATCACGCAACGGATCCAGCAGGAAACGGGCATCTCCAGAACGCATACGACCTTGTAAGGCTGCACAAGTTCGGCGATGACAAAGAGTCCATCAAAAAAATGAACGAACTGGCGTCCAACGATCCGAGGGTCCGCAGAGAGATGGATAAAAGCCTTTTC
This sequence comes from Allobaculum fili, assembly GCF_020969955.1. Taxonomy (NCBI): domain Bacteria; kingdom Bacillati; phylum Bacillota; class Erysipelotrichia; order Erysipelotrichales; family Erysipelotrichaceae; genus Allobaculum; species Allobaculum fili. The sequence goes on from NZ_JAHDSX010000058.1 coordinate 316, forward strand.
GAGGACTTTGGGGATATCGACCCGAGCGATGACGAATCGGACGAGTCCGAAACCATGACGGAAGAAGACATCGTTCAGGCCAATCTTAGGTGGTCGGCCAATCTGGAAAGGGATGCGAAGACGCAGGCCATTCTGCCTACCGTCCGCAATCTCGAAATGATTTTGGCCAACGACACCCGAATCAAAGACGGCATCGGCGGATATAACGAGTTTTCATGCAGGCACGAAAAGTTCGGATCGCTGCCGTGGAAAAAGTTTGACCCTAGAAATCCGGGATGGACAGATGCCGACGACGCTGGACTGCGAAGCTTCATAGAAAACAGCTACGGAATATGGCATCGGGCAAAACTTGAGGACGCCCTCAGCGTAGTTACTCAGCGCAGGCGATTCCATCCAATCCGTGACTATCTCGATTCGCTTGAGTGGGATGGGGAGACCAGGATTGAAACCCTGCTTGTGGACTACATGGGCGCAGACGACAACGCCTACGTCCGAGCCATCACACGGAAACACCTTGTAGCGGCGGTCGCCCGCATTTATCAGCCGGGCATCAAGTATGACTACGTGCTGGATCTGGTTGGAGACCAGGGCATCGGCAAGAGCCAGCTAATCGAACGGCTGGCCACAAAGCCGGAGTACTTCACCGACAGTATCCAGTTCGATCGCAAGAAGCTTGTCGAGAGCACACAGGGCAAATGGCTCTGCGAGATCGGCGAAATGGCCGCAGCCAAAAAAGCCGATGAAGCGGACCTGAAGGCGGCTATCTCCGCCACGCAGGATACCGTCCGAATGGCCTACGCCAGAAACCCGCAGACCTTTTTGCGACAGTTCGTCCTGTGGGGATCGACTAACGAGGGAATCCACCTGAAAGACCAGACCGGAAACAGACGCTTCTGGCCGGTGGACTGCCACCCTGAAAAACGCAAGCACAGCCCGTATGAACTGAAAAAAGAAGAGGTGGACCAGATATGGGCCGAAGCAAAATCCTGCTGGGAAAAAGGCGAGAATCTGCACCTTTCCGAGGATCTCGAACAGATGGCCAAGGAAGCCCAGGAGGCGCACACCTTCGTATCAGAAGAAGAAGGTCTGATCACGGACTTTCTGGAGCGAAAAATCCCAAAGGGCTACTACGGGATGGACGAGAGCCATCGTCGGGACTGGTATCTCAACAACGACACCAACGATACAGAAGAACGAGGATTCGTCTGCGGAACAGAAGTATGGGTAGTCTGCCTGGGTCGTCGCAAAGAGGATTTCAACCGAGCGGAACAGATTCGCATAGGGACGACGATCGCAAAGGCCGGATGGAAACGCGGCGAGAGGTCGCGGCAGGATGCGCTGTATGGGCGCCAGCGGTATTTCTGGCGGCAACCAAACGATCAAGTGTGACCCCTCCAGTCTTGTCCCGGCTTTGTCCCGGCTTTGTCCCAGCTTTGTCCCGCTTAATTTTTCCTTTATCTACAGTCTATTCACAGTCTATGGGACAAGTGGGACAAGGAAACAGACTAAAACTTTATTCAGACAGCTATAGAAAATATACAGGCCCTGATATAGGAGCTGAGACGTTTTTTGAAAATAGCGCATAGCCGTATAGGAAAAAACTTGTCCCACTGTCCCAGTTGTCCCAAAGCACCTAAAACGACGATATGTAAAGGGCTTTGCCCGGGACAAGGAGATGGGACAGGTTGTCCCGGCTTACAGGAGAAAAGAGAAATGAACGAACTTGAAAGAGATGTTGAGCAGTATCTGGTTCGAAAAATCAAGGACGCCGGAGGGCTTTGCTGGAAATTCGTAAGTCCAGGCACTCGAGGCGTGCCGGATCGCTGGTGTGTTCTGGCCGGAAAGCAGTTCTTCGTAGAGCTCAAGAAGCCAAACGCCCGACGCAGATCAGACGAGAAGCTTCAGGCGCACAGAGCCGAGCAGATCAAAGAGCAAGGGCTTAAGGTCTACCGAATCGCATCCAAACCGGCTGTAGATCTGCTGCTTAAGTGGATCATCGCAGGACATCTGCCAAAGCCCGAGCGAATTGAAGTGCTATGACGGCCTTTAAGCCCCATCCCTACCAACAGCGGGGTGTCCGGTGGATTCTTGACCATCCAAGCTGTGGGCTTTTTCTGCCGATGGGAGCCGGCAAGACCGCCACAACCCTGACAGCGGTTGAGTATCTGCTTCGCACAAGCTTTGAGTCATGGAAAGTTCTGGTGATCGGACCGAAGCGGGTCATTGAAACGACGTGGCCCGGCGAAATCCAGAAGTGGGACAACCTCGCCGGCCTGAGGATTTCCGTCATCGCAGGAACTCCAAAGAAACGAGAAGCGGCCGTCCATGCCGAAGCGGATATCTACCTGATCAGCAAGGAGAACGTTGTCTGGCTGGTGGATCTGATCGGCAAAGACTGGCCGTGGGACACGGTTGTCATCGACGAATTATCGACATTTAAAAATCCCAAGTCCAAGCGTTTTCGGGCCTTGCGGAAGATGCTGCCGATGATCTCCAGACTGATCGGCCTGACCGGCACGCCATCACCCAAAGGCATCCCCGACCTGTGGAGTCAGATATACCTGATGGACAGGGGCGAACGGCTTGGCCGGACGCTTGGCGCCTTCCGAACGGCTTACCTCAAACCGGGGATGACCAGCGGACACGTTGTCTATAACTGGTCTGTCCAGCCTGGAGCCTCCGAGGTTATCCAGAAACGGATTTCCGATATCTGTATGTCGATCGATCAGGCCGAGTATGCGACCCTGCCAGACTGCCAGATGATTGATATCCCTGTAGATCTCGGATCCGATCTGAAAAAATATCAGGCTTTCAAGAAAGAGCTGGTGCTGGATGTCGGAAGCGAAACCATTGCGGCGGACAGCGCCGGGGTGATGTGCGGCAAGCTGCTTCAATACACATCGGGAGCGATCTACGACGAGGACCACAATGTCCACGTCCTCCACAAGCACAAGCTTGAATCCCTCTTGGAGCTGATGGAGTCAGCCAACGGCCAGCCTGTGATGATCTTTTACTGGTACCAGCATGAGAAAGCCAGAATAGCGGAAGCGCTGAAGGGCTACAAAGGCATGGATGTCAAAGACAAGGGGGCCATCCAGAAATGGAATCGTGGTGATCTTGGTTATCTTCTGCTTCAGCCGTCATCAGCCGGCCACGGACTGAACCTTCAGAAAGGCGGACATATCGCCATCTGGTACAGCCTTCCAAACTGGAATCTTGAGCTGTATCAGCAGGCTAATGCCAGGATCTACAGGCAGGGACAGAAAGAAAAGGTCCTGATCTATCACCTGATGGCAAAGGGGACAATCGATCAGGACATGCTGAAGGCTTTGAAATCGAAAGAGATAACGCAGAGGGATCTTCTGGATGCGCTGAGAATATGAGAGGAAAAACATGGCGACTCAACGAAGTTTTAATACCGAACCCCGACTGGAGATGTCATTCAAAGACAACTGCTGGGTGGCTTCATGCGCGGGCCACGAACTGAAACGATTTAAGAAGAAAGCGAACTGCTGTCTGTACCTTTTCGATTCCGCAAAAGATGATGTCAGTGAAATGGCGGCGGCACTCGGCATTCAGGCGAGGACGCTAGTCCGACGATGGGATAAGGAGCTGAGAGAACGTGTCAAGGCGCAGGCGCAGGCGAAGATCTGAAGAGTTCTCACAGGGCTACCTTCTTGCTATGGCTCATGCCGTGATCCTGCTGCATAGATCCGGCTGGGGAAGCAAGAAGCGGCTTCCTGCTTTTGCGGATGAGATGCTGGACACACTCAACGACTGGCAGGACGGCGGCCACGGCTATCGAGAGAGCATTAAAAAACTCGAAAGCCTGACAGGAATTCGAGTAGAGAAAGGGGCAGAAAGATGAGGGCATGTGAAGTGCGAGAGGTTAAGCGAAGGCTGGAGTCCTATCGAGATCTCCTGATCATGGCTAACGAAAAAGACAGGGAAGCGCTGATGCTTCAGGAGAAATACGAAAGCATGGCCACTCCTGGAGCAATCAGTTACAGTCACGAGCCAAGCGGATCCGGAAAGGCAAAGGAGTCTGTCTATCTTGAGATCTTCAGTGACCAGCTTGAGGCAGAGCGCAAAGCGGCGCAGTATCGCTTTGAGGCTGAGCAGATCAAGAAGTTCATTGATCAGATCGAGGATGAAGCAAAAGAGATCATGATCCGTGCATACATCAACGGCGAACGGTACTGGAAGATCGGAGAGAGCCTGAACTACTCGAAAGACGGCATCCGAAGCAAAATCGACCGCTGTCTTTCGCGAGTTCCGTCCTCTCTGGCAGAAGCAAGCGGTTTGATCTGACTTGCACGCAGGGGGCACGGTTTTACATGCTAAAATGATAGTGTCGAAAGTCGTCCAGAAATGGGCGGCTTTTCTTTTGCCGGATTGGCTGAGTGGATTAAAGCAGCTGTCTTGAAAACAGAGGATCCGTAAGGGTCCGGGAGTTCGAATCTTCCATCCGGCGCCATATGGCGGCTAGTAGCTCAAGCGTAGAGCCCTCTGAGGGGAGATCCGGGTTCAAGTCCTGGCTTGCCGCCGTCTTCTGAAATGCGTATCCGAACCGTCCGATTTCTTTCTCTGATACCGCAGGCCCGAAGCGGCTGTGAACAATTTTTTCATGCAGTGACGGGATCGGGTACGTTTTTGAGAAGAAAGGAGGTCTGAGAGATGACTGAAAAACAGAAACAGTTCTGCGATGAATACTTAGCCAACGGTCTGAACGCCACTCAGGCCTACCTGGCTGTTTATAAGAACGTGAAGAGCGAAGATGCGGCTAGAACAAACGCGTCGAGACTGCTAACAAATGCTAACGTCCGTGAATACATCGACGTCGCCCTGGCAAAGATCCATGACGAGAAAACGATGGATGCCAAGGAGGTCATGGAGCGTCTGACGGCGATCGGGCGCGAAGAAACAACGGATCAGCTGCTGACGATGGATGGCGATGTTAAAGAGGTCAAATCCAAAACGCAGGATCGGATCCGGGCGCTTGAACTGATCGGCAAAGCCTACGGCATGTTCAAGGACAAAGTCGAAATGGAAGTCGCTACGCCTGTCTTTGCAGGAGAAAGCGATCTTGAAGACTGAGAAGATCTACCTGCCGGACATTGTCGGAAAAGGCTATAAGACGTTCTGGAATTTCAAAGGTCGCTACCGGGTTGTCAAAGGCAGCCGAGCGTCCAAGAAGTCCAAGACGACGGCGCTCTGGTTCATCTACAACCTGATGAAGTATCCCGGATCCAACCTGCTGGTTGTCCGCAAGACGTACAGAACGCTCAAAGACAGCTGTTTTACGGATCTGCAGTGGGCCTGTCAGCGTCTGAAGTGCTCCCGCTTCTGGGAATTCAAGCTGTCGCCTCTGGAGGCCACATACAAGCCTACCGGGCAGAAGATTCTTTTCCGTGGCCTGGACGATCCGCTGAAGGTTACGTCGATCACAGTGCCTGTCGGATCTCTTTGCTGGGGATGGATCGAGGAAGCGTATGAGCTGACCAGCGAAGAAGATTTCAGCACGCTGGATGAGTCGATCCGAGGCGAACTGCCTGACGGACTCTGGAAGCAATGGACGATAACATTCAACCCGTGGAACGAACACCATTGGCTTAAAAAGCGCTTCTTTGACGCGCCTGAGAGCGAAAACATCCTTGCCCTTACCACAAACTACCTCTGCAACGAATGGCTGGATCAGAGCGATTTGGAGCTCTTTGAGGACATGAAAAAGCGCAACCCGAGGCGCTATGAAGTTGCTGGCCTTGGCAACTGGGGAATCGTGGATGGTCTTGTTTATGAGAACTTCCACATTCGGGAATTCGAGATTACCGACATTGGAGACGCAGTCACCGTAAGCGGTCTGGACTTTGGTTTTACCAACGATCCAACCGCTTTTTTCGTGGGCTTCGCTGACAAGGCAAATCGAAAACTCTGGGTGTGGGATGAGATCTACGAAAAGGGCATGACCAACAGCCGGATCTATGAGCGGATCGAGGCTCTGGGGTATCGCAAGAACAGGATCATTGCCGACTGCGCAGATGCGAAGTCAATCTATGAACTGGCCAGAATGGGCCTGAAAATCAATGGATCAAGAAAAGGCGCCGACTCCATACGAGCCGGCGTTCAGTTTATCCAGGACTACGAGATCATCATCAAGCCGCGCTGTGTGAACTTCATCACGGAGATTCAGAACTACCAGTGGGCCAAGGACAAATTCGGCAGCTCGATCAACAAGCCGATCGATGATTTTAACCATTTGATGGACGCCATGCGCTATGCCATGGAGCCCATACAGCGCGGATCTGTGAAGGTTCGCTCGATCAAAGGAGGATTCTAAATGAGTACCAAACGACCATACCAGCTTCCGGAACCTCTGATTTGCGAGACGGATGTGAACCTTGACTATGCATTGGTCAAGCGGTTTATCGACAAGCACGCCAGCCGAATGCAGCGTTACAAGTATCTTGAAGAAATGTACAAAGGTTTCCACAGCATCTATCAGCAGCCAGATAAGCCGGACTGGAAGCCCGATAACCGGCTGGCGATCAATTACCCGCGCTACATCACAGAAACGTTTCTGGGATACGCCTACGGCATTCCAATCAAGGAAAGCCATCCAGATGATACGGTAGCCGAAGCCATGCGCGAATTTCAGAACGAAAATGAACTGTCTGATCATGAATACGAGCTCTTTCAGGATGTCTGCATTTATGGCCATGCTTTCGAGTACCTCTACCAGGACGAGGAAGCAAAGACCAGAATGACAGTCTGCACGCCGAAGGAGCTTTTTATCGTTTACGACGATACAGTCCGAAACAGAGCCTTGTTTGCGGTTCGCTATGCCGTTCATGAGATTGAAGGCAGCCAGGGCGAGCTTTTTGGCGAAGTGCTGACCAGAGACCAGATCATCCGCTTCGACAAAGGGAACTTTACTGAGACGCTCGACAATCCATACGGACTGATTCCGGTTGTCGAGTATCTGATGAACCGTCAGCGCCTTGGTCTGTATGAGAACGTCACCGGCCTGATCGAAGCCTATAACCGGGCAATCGGTGAAAAAGCCAACGACGTTGACGCTTTTGCAGAAGCCTATATGAAGCTGATCGGCGTGGACATCGACGATGAGGAAGTGAAGCGAATCCGTGAAAACCGGATCATCAATCTGCCAGTATATGGCGATACGACGGGCACGCAGGTTGATTTCATGGCCAAGCCGACAGCTGACTCCACGCAGGAAAACCTGCTGGACCGTCTGGATCGGCAGATCTACCAGATCTCGATGGTGGCCAACATCAGCGATGAATCGTTTGGCAACGCAACCAGCGGAACCGCCCTGGCTTACAAGCTTCAAGCCATGAGCAATCTGGCCAGCGGTTTTGACCGCAAGATCGAAAAAAGCCTGCGCAAGCGCTACAAGATCTGGTCAACGCTTAAAACGAACGTGAGCGATGAGAACGCATGGAAGGAACTGCAGGTAACAACAAGCCGCAACCTTCCCAAGAATCGCCTGGAAGAGGCACAGACAGCCGCACAGCTGTCCGGCATCGTCTCCCATGAAACACAGCTCTCATTACTCTCGATCGTGTCGGATCCGAAGGCAGAGCTTGAGAAAATCGAACAGGAACAGGAGCCTCAGCCGCTCATGGACTTCGATTCTCACCCGTCTGTAACCTCGAAAGAGGAAGGCAGCCTGGAAGAGCCGGAGGGCGGCTATGGCCTCCAGTAAGTACTGGTCGGAGCGTGAGGCGGACTGGACGAAGGAGTGCCAGGCAAACAATGTGCAGTGGGATCAGGAGCTGCAGGACATCTATCAGACGATGAGCGATGAAATCAGTGAACAGATTGCGGTGTTCTTTCAGAAGTACGCGGATGAAAACGGCCTGACCTATGCCCAGGCGAAACAGTATCTGGATCGGACCGATATCAGCTACTATTCCCGTCTGGCCAAACGCTACTGTGAAGATGCAGCCAAAGACATGGCAGCGGGAACGTGGGCGCATGACGCAGCGAAAAGCTACTTCACGCAGCAGGCCAATCAAGAAATGAAGCGCTACAACACCGCCATGAAGATTGCCCGTCTGGATATGCTCAAGCGCCAGATCAGCCTGCGGATTGCCAACGCCCAGCGCAAAGCCTGCAGCGTCGTTGAGGACGCTCTCAATGACCGCATCCTGCAGACCTACACAAGACAGGCCGGCATTCTGGGCGATACGGTACTTACCAACCTGAAGCACGTAAGCACCATCGCTCACGCGTCCTTCCATGGAGCGACCTTCTCCGATCGGATCTGGGGCACCCAGCAGGCGAAACTAAAAAAAGTCCTGAACAAAGCGCTTCAGGACTGTTTGATTCTGGGAAAGGGTGCGGCACCGTTCACTAGAGAGCTAAAAAAGGCAACGGGGAAAACAACCCGAGAGTGCCAGAGGCTCATTTCGACGGAGCTGAGCCGGGTAAGAGTTCAGGCATCCCTGGATTCTTTTAAGGCCTGTGGATTCGATGAGTTCCAAATCATTGCCAATCCAGACTGCTGCAAAGAATGCCAGGCAATCAACGGGGAGCACTTCCCGCTGCCAAAACTGGCATCAGGCGAGAACGCCCCGCCGATGCATCCAAACTGCCGCTGCTCCATTGCCCCGTATGAAGCCAGAGACGAAGACGGCGATAAGGACTTTGATGAGGCTGCGTTCGATGAATGGTGCGACTACATGGAGAAGCATGAGGATGACCCGAATGCGATGACATGGGAAGAGTGGAAGAGCAGAAACCGTGGTATTGAACAAGAGCGTCCTATGGCTAACGGAGCGAGACGAAGTAATACTTATATTCTCTCTGAAAAGGAAATTGAGTTTATTAAAGGAGAGGCCGAAAACATTGGCATTCCACTTGATATATTGAGCTTTAATGAGGGAAACGTAACCGGTGTAAATGAGGTTATGGGATTGATCAGAATTAGAGGAGACGTTTTACCGGACAAAAGTTCAAATAACAATAGGGATTTGTTATCTGTGCGGGCTGTACTTGCTCACGAATATTATGGCCATTTTAAACACATCCCCTCTGAATATCCGATTGGAGATTGGAGGGATGAGTTCAGAGCTAGTTATGAAGCGGCATTAAATGCTCCGAATTTATCCGATGAAGACCGATCTAGACTTATAATAGATGCATATGAAAGGCAGAAAGAAGCAGGTGAGTTTAATGGCTACAGCGAAGAAGCAAAGCGAATTCTCTTTGGATGAGAAAAAAGCATTGACTTATAAACTTGATCACCCGGAGGAAAAAGTTGTTTGCCCAAGATGTGGAAAACTGTTGACGTATAAACGGATCGGCAAAAGCTCTGAAGCTCGCTGTGAAACAGAAGGCTGCATTCATGGAAGCGTGAGAGGAATATGAACTGAGATGCCATAACAGGCTCTTTGTTTTTCCAGAAAGGGAACTTAACATGCCAAAAGATGATTACAACAGAATTTTATTCTTGATCCTGTACGGTTTGTATGATGACCTGAGAAAAGGCAAACGGACTCAGCTAGATGAAATTTCGCCATCTGCTTTAGGAATCAGCGAATCGTATTGGCTGTCTGTGATTGAAGATGCAGTCAATGACGGGTTCGTTAAAGGGCCAACTTTCAAGACTACCAAATTCGGTCGAGTACCCAAAGATCTTGAAGAGATGACCATCACCCGCGATGGTGTGACCTTTCTCACAGAGAATTCGAAAATGAAAAAAGTGTATGAAGTCCTGAAAGAAACGAGAGATTGGCTTCCAATTTTTTAGCGAATAGTGAAAAGAGCCGCTAACAGGCTCTTTTTTGTTTGGAGGAATGAAATGACGAAAGAAAAAGAAGAACAAATTTTCAATGAACTGAAAGGCATCTCTTATCTCGATTGGGAAAAGGTTAAACGGATTATTGATATAGCCTTTCAAATGAAAATAAAAAGTGTCACGAAGACCGTGACACTCGATAGCTTTGATGCGGCAAAGAGTGAGATGTAGAAACTACTCTTCTACGATTTGGATAAAAATAGGATTGATTCTATAGGACTTCCCCTGGTAATGAATCCAGATATAATCAAGCTCGGTAAAGGTATCATTTTTAGAGGAGTCCTTTTTTGTCCATATCTCAGCGCCTTCTTCCAACCAGATATAAGGGCTTTGCCGGTATTCGCCCATAAGACATTCTTTATCTGCAGATAAATTAACCCAATGTCCTAATAAGCATGCGTACACATTTTTCACACACTTCTCCTTTCTAGCCATAAGAGAATTGTATACCCGTCTCAATCGAGGCGTTTTTTGTTTGGAGGAATGAAATGACTGACGTAATCGTGCTGACCGATGCGGATAAGATTTTCGGTAATATTCTGACCGGGATTATGCTCACATTCACAGTGTTTCTGCTGGTCGGCTTCATCTGCATTGGACTGAAAGTGCTGTGGAAGTTTTTCAAAATGCTCTGGGAGGATCTTAACGAATGATCATGATCGACACAGATCTGAAGACAGACATTCAGATTAAAGGCCATGCAGGCTATGCACCGGCCGGATCCGATATCGTCTGTGCGGCTGTCTCGATTTTATATGAGACGCTGAAAAGAATGCTTCGACCGGGACTGGATGGAACCGTAATAGAAGACGAAAACGGGATCAGAATTGAAATCAATCCGGATCTGGGCACCTGGGGAAGAGTTTCCCTGAATTACTTCATTACCGGGATTCAGATGCTGGAGAGGGAGTACCCCAAACATGTTCAACTGAAGATTGGGCGAGCGAATTAAGCTCGCTTTTTCTATGCCCAGGCAGGGACGGCATTAAAAGCTCTGGAAGGATCGTCCGACATGACGTTAAACCGGGGGGAATAAAGGAAATGGAAAAACTGAATCTTCAGCGTTTCGCTGATGAAGCAGAAAACGCCCAGGCGCCAGACCAGGGCAAACCGGCGGAAGAGACTAAAGATCCTTCTGCCGCAAAATACTCAGACGCAGATCTGGACAAGATCATCAGCGCCAAGTTCGCCAAGTGGGCAGCCGATCGGGATAAAGCCGTAGAGGACGCCCGCAAGGAAGGCGAAAAGCTGGCCAAGATGAATGCCGACCAGAAGAAAGCGTATGAGCTGGAACAGGCTCAAAAAGAGGCCCAGAGCCTCAAAGAACAGGTGGCCAAACTGGAGCAGGCACAGAAGCAGGCAGAGCTGAGAAAGAGCGCTGCAGAGATCTTTTCCCAGAACTACAAGCTGACCGTCACAAACGATGTTCTGGATTTCGTTGTCGGTAAAGATGCCGAAGAAACCAATGCGAATATTCAGAAGATGGCGGCACTGCTCCAGGCAGAAAGACAGGCAGGCGAAAAGGCAAGAGCGACTGGATCTACGCCTTTTGGAACATCCATCAATCACGAGCCCGCCAGTCCGTTCCAGAAGAAACTGGACAAATGGAAATAGGAGGAACCATGAACGAATTTAAACTTCAGCGCTTTGCGGAAGGTGATGGAACTAGTACGACAACCACACCGACAGGCGCAAACAATGAAA
>NZ_JAHDSX010000059.1:0-11720 GCF_020969955.1 Allobaculum fili
TTTGGAGAAATCGATACCGAGATCGATTGCAGGGATGATTGATTCCATGAAAAAGCCTCCTTGAATAAAGGAATTATCCCAAGGAGGCGGTCGAGAAAATACCCGTCTTTTATTTGACGCTTACGTTCAGACCGGCCATGAAGACACCTGGAAATCCGTCTTTACCGAAGGCCAGTCCTGGACCATTTCCATCGACGCCGCACCGACGATCTGGAAAAACTACAACATGCTTGCCGGTATGGGCGACAACACCTTCGCCATGCGTTTCCGTGAAGGCTATTATGACTTCCACATTTACGACGGTAGTGACTGGCAGCCGATTGAATACAAGATGTCGGATGCTGAAAAAGCCGACACGCTCAACAAGCAGCACAACTACACGGCCGTCTTTGATGCCGACGCCCACAAGATCATCGTCTTCATCGACGGCGTCAAGAAAGCCGAAAAGACTCTGACAGAAGGCGCGTACCCGCACTATTCCGGCTACAACTTCACCCTGGGTGCCTGCCCGTCCACTGGACGCGACAGCGACGCCAAGTTCGCATCCGTAAAAGTCTTCTCCGAAGCGAAGAACGGCGAAACGCTCGCATCCGCAAAAGCGTCCGATGCGTCCACCGTCCTCTGGATCGACAACACCAGTGAAGACACCCCGCTCTTCTCTGCGGATGAAAACCCGACCATTACCGCAGCAGCCCTGAATTCCGATGCCGATACCCTCGACGCCGGCAATTCCATGGACTTCACTCTGTCGGTTACTCCGGCTGACGCGAAAATCTTCTCTGCCGACTGGACCGTTACCGACGAAAGCGGCAAGGAAATCAGCGGCGCACTCGTTTCCGGTACAGGCGCGAACGCACAGCTTCTGACCGCAAACAAACTGGATGACGGTACCGTGCTGATCGTCAAGGCCAGCAAAATTAACGGCACCGATCTGTCCGCACAGAAATCCATCACCATCCATTCTCAGTCCTCCACTGTGGCCGATGACCTTGGTCCAAACGATCTGGATACACCGCTCAACCACACCGCAGAACTCGACGAAATGGACGGCAAGACCGTCATGATCGGCGGCATGGATCTCAAGGATCCAAACAAGAAAGTTCAGAACGCCATCGCAAACGGCAGCTTTACCGTTTCGAGCTGGCTCTACGTTCCAGAAGCCCTCAAGTCTTCCGAAAGCGGGAGCTGGGAATCCGGCAGCAATAAACGCGAGAAATACAGCACCATCTTCTCGCTTGGCGACAACACCTTCTGCCTGCGCTTCTACCAGAATGCCGGCAAGACCGGTACCGCGGTTCACACATACGTGAAGTCCACGGACGGTGAATGGTACCAGGCAAGCGGCGATGATGTCGAAGACAGCTTCTTCAACAAGTGGCATGAAATCTCTGCCGTTTACGACAGTACGAACCAGACTCTGACCGCCTATATCGACGGCGTCGCCACCGGCGATCCAGTCGATGTGAACGGCAGCGTATCCGCCAGCGAAGCGCTGACCCCATCCATCGGCTACATGGCCGACAAGCCAGACCGCAAGTCGGAAATGGGCTTCTCGAACATCAAGGTTCTCTCTAAAGCCCTGAGCGCTGACGAACTCAAAGCGCTGTCTGCTGGTACATCGGATGCCGACAATGAAAACGTTGTTCTCTGGCTCGACTTTGCGGCCGACGAAATCAGCAGCGCCAGAAATGCACTGAACGCACAGCTCAACATCGCAAAAGATCTGAAGAGCGAAAACTACACAGAGGCTACCTGGAGCGCCTTTGAAAGCGCCAAAGCGGCAGCAGAATCCATCAACGGCACGTACGCTACCGCAGAAAACGTAAACAAAGCCGCTGCAGACCTGAGAGCCGCCATCGCCGGACTTGAAACCGTTGATGAGCTGGAAACATTCGATCTCACGCTTCTGCAGGCCGCCTGCACCAAAGCTGCAGAACTTGACCTCTCTGAATTTGGCACCACAGGCAAAAACGCCTTCAGCAGCGCCAAAGCCTCTGCTGATGCCGCTCTGGAGCATCCGACAAGTCAGAAAGCCGTAGACGAAAAAGCAGCCGCACTCAGCAATGCGATGCTCGCTCTGCGCAAGACTCCATCCAGCGAAAAGCTTCCTAAGTAATCAAAGCTTCTCGTCGAATCCGATTTACGCCATCGGCATTGGCCAGAAACAAACCTTTGACTGGTACGATTTAACAACCCATCGATCCCTGCGTTCCTGTTGTGGAGGGCAAGCCAGAGCAGGGACCGGCGATCGTCCATCCGTTTTGCGAAGAAATCCCTCCCATTCAATGCCTTCTTCCCTCTCGTTCTGTCGGGCAAAACAGAACAGAGAATGGAATGCACCCAGGACGTATTTCTTGTCTTCAAACCAGTCTGCAGAACGTCTCGATCCCTGCGGATCCAGAGACGGACTGCCTGAAACGAAATCAAAGGACAGACCACACCGTCCTTACAGAACATACGGGCAAAAAGCTGCCGGAAGAGTTCTTTCTTCCGACAGCTTTTCTTTTGTCTAGTCAGACCATTTTCACCAGACGGTTTGCACAATTGGATTCAACATAGTTAGTCTGGACAAATTCCGTTTGACGTACATTTCAATTAGCTTATACTAAACGCTGTTAGTTAAACCTAACTATTGCCGAACGTTCTTGCAATTCCCAGCTGAAAGGAGAATCCATGATGCCTTTATCCCTTTGTGACAAGGACACGCCCCTGCAGATCGCCAAGATCACAGGCGGCGAAAAAATGCGTACCCGGCTTGCCGAGCTTGGCTTTTTTCCGCAGGCGAAACTCGTCGTCCGTCAGAAAATCGCAGAAAATCTGATTGTAGAAGTGAAAGGAACCCGTCTGGCGATCGATGCGTCGATGGCCAGACGCATTCTGATGGAGGAATGCCCCCAATGACTCTGAATGAATTTGCCCCTGGTCATACGCTTCGCATTGTTCGTCTTTGCGGAACGGGACCCGTCAAGCGCCGCATTATGGACATGGGACTGACCAAAGGCGTGACCGTCTATATTCGAAAAGTGGCGCCCCTTGGCGATCCTATGGAACTGAATGTGCGCGGCTATGAGCTCTCTTTGCGAAAAGCCGATGCAGCCATGATCGAAGTCGAGGAAATTTCCGACAGGGCCCGCGGAAAGGAGAAAAACGCATGAAGACAATCGCACTCGCCGGCAATCCCAACTGCGGCAAAACGACTTTATTCAACCAGCTCACCGGTGCGCGCCAGTACACCGGCAACTGGCCTGGCGTAACGGTGGAAAAGAAAGAAGGTCCGCTCAGAAACGATTCTTCCATTCGCCTTCAGGACCTTCCAGGCATTTATTCCCTTTCCCCCTACAGTCTGGAAGAAGTCGTCTCGCGAAGCTACCTGCTTCAGGAAAAGCCGGATCTGCTTCTGAACATTGTCGATGGAACGAGTATCGAACGTAATCTGTATTTAACGACCCAGCTGCTTGAACTGGGAATTCCGGTAATCCTGGCCGTTAACATGGCCGATCTGGTCCGGGCCAGCGGCGACACGCTCGATCTGCAGAAGCTTTCCCAAAAGCTGCACATTCCGGTAATCGCCATTTCCGCTCTGAAAAAAGAAGGACTGGACGAACTGGAAAAGCTCCTGCATCAAATGCCTTCCCAGCCCGAACCTCTCGATCTGTACAGCGCGAATGTACAGGCAGCGCTTGAAAAAATCGAAGCGATTCTTGCCCCGAAAACGGATACGCAGACCCGCTTCTGGTATGCGGTTAAAGTCTTCGAAAACGATGAACGCGTTCTGAACGAACTGAAGCTTTCAAAGGCACAGACGGCAGAGATTCAGGCCATTCGCAAAGAGATCGAAACGGCAATGGATGATGACTGCGAATCGATCATCACCTCTCAGCGGTATGACGCGATTGCTCGAATTCTTACAGACTGCTTTACGCGAAAAGCCCGGAAATCAGATCTTACCCTCTCCGACCGGGTCGACCGGATCGTGACGAACCGCTGGCTCGCGCTTCCCATTTTCATTTTGATCATGTATATCATCTATACGATTGCGATGGGCAGTACGGCGGTTTCCATTGGTACTATGGGAACCGACTGGGTCAATGACGTTCTTTTTGGAGAATGGATTCCAAATGGCGTGGAAAACCTGCTCGTCTGGATGCATGTCAATCCAGTGCTGGCTTCTCTGATTCAGGATGGAATAATCAGCGGCGTCGGCGCGGTTCTCGGCTTTGTGCCGCAGATTCTCGTTCTGTTTTTCCTGCTTTCCATTCTTGAAGACTGCGGCTACATGGCGCGCGTGGCGTTCATCATGGACCGCCTGTTTCGGCGGTTTGGTCTGTCTGGAAAAAGCTTTATCCCGATGCTGGTTGCGACGGGATGCGGCGTTCCGGGCATTATGACCAGCCGTACGATTGAACAAGACCGGGACCGGAAGATGACGATCATGACGACCGGCTTCATTCCCTGTTCAGCCAAAATGCCGATTATCGCCCTGTTTGCGGGTGCGGTATTCGGCCAGAGTTCTCTGATCGCCGTGAGCGCATTTGTGATCGGCATCGCCGCCGTGGTCTGCTCCGGAATCATCCTGAAAAAGTTCAAGGCGTTTGCGGGAGAACCGGCGCCGTTTGTCATGGAACTGCCGGCTTACCATATGCCGACGCTGCGCAATATTTTCTCATCGACCTGGGAGCGGGGCTGGTCCTTCATCAAGCGGGCCGGTACGCTGATTCTTGCTTCGGCGATCGTGCTCTGGTTTTTACAGAGCTTTGGCTTTGAGAACGGACAGTTCGTCATGGTCGAAGACAACAACGTTTCCCTGCTGGCGTCCATCGGCCGTTCGATCGCCTGGATTTTTGCACCGCTTGGCTGGATCGGAGACATGGCCTGGAAAGCCACGGTAGCGACATTTACCGGCCTCATTGCCAAGGAAGAAGTCGTCAATACGTTTGGGGTGCTGTACTCCGCCGGGCCCGTGGCAGAAAACGGAATGGAAATCTGGACGGCGATCGCAGCCGACTTTTCGGCCCTCGCTGCCTGGAGCTTCATGATTTTCAACCTGCTCTGCGCCCCCTGCTTTGCGGCCATGGGCGCCATCAAGCGCGAAATGAACAATACAAAATGGACGCTCGCATCGATCGGCTACATGTGCGTCTTTGCCTATTCCATCGCGCTGATGGTGTATCAAATCGGCGGCCTGATCACCGGCGAAGTGGCCTTTAACGTCTTCAGCCTTGTCGCTTTTGCCCTTCTTGGGCTGCTGATTTACCTGCTGTTTCGAAAAGGCTATGAGGCGCGTAATCGGGCGCTTCCTGTGGAAATTGCCCTGGAAAAGCGATAACGCTGAATAAGCGCATCCCCTCCTCTGCCCTGAAGGCAAGACGGAAAACGGGATGCGCTCCTGCTTAATTAAAAACTGGAAAGGAGAAACACGATGTCCATTGGCGACTGGATTGTGACGCTTGGATTGGGCGCCATCGTATTCTGTATACTCTGGGGCGCACTTCATCAAAAGAAGACATCCTGCAGCGGAGACTGCGCGCACTGCTCCCATCATGTGGACTGGATGCAGATCCGAAAGGAAATTCATGCTGAAGACGGCTGTGCGAAAAGCGTCGCATCGACCCGCGCAGACCCAGGCAAAAAAGCCGTCCGTTCATCTTGAAGCGGATCGTTCCGCTCTTCTTCACCCTGGGCCGTTTCTTCAATACTTTCTGCTTCTTCTGTCATTTTACGCCCCGCTCCTTTCAAAGCCGGCGCTGCTTCAGCCGCCGGCTTTTTCTTTGCCCAGAAGGCGCCCGAAATTTTAAGGCGTTTTAAAACCGTGTGTCCGGCGTTTCCAGGCTGGCCGACAAAAAGAAGCCCCATATGTCCCTGAAAAGGGGCATACAGAGCTTCATAGAGGTCAATTGAGCTGGAATGACTTGTACTTGCATAGCTTAGGCGGTTTATAGCCAGGATCCGCGCGCTTTACGTGGGAATCACGACGTCATCGTCATAAGCATTCAGGCGGACTAGCCATCTGGCCGCTGTGCTGCTGCGCTTAGTCGAGATCTTCGAGCTTGGAAGCGACAGGTTTGAGACGAAGAGCGAGTACCGCGTTGTTGATTTCAGCGGCTTTCTCGTTGATCATCTGCTGCGTAGCGGTTCCAGCCAGAACCTGGCTGCGCAGGTCAGAAACCGTTGCGGCTGCGTTCTTGACTGCATTGGAAATTTCCTTGTAGTCCATTGCATGCGCGTTAGCTTCTGCAGCTTTGCCGGCTGCAAGTTCGAGATAGCTCAGATCCACATCGAGCGAAGCACGCTTGCTGGCATCAAGCCAGAGAACGGTACTCTCATTGTCTGCAGTAAGGCCGGTTTTCGCTTCATCAGCGCTCAGAGCCTTATTGAAGAGACGAACAGAGACGTACTTCGCATCGCCGATACGATCCGTGTTCTGCGGGTCGATGCCGATGCAAAGCTGCTGGGCTTCGTTTACCGAGCTTGCGATGTCTACCTGGCCGACATTCTTTGTCGTATGGAGTTCGCCATCGTAGTAGATGGAGAGCGTTCCTTCCGTGTAGTCATACATCGCGGTAATGCGGTGCTGCTTGCCGACGAAATTTGCCTGTTCTTCGCTGGTGAAACCGGTGCTGTCGTTTGTGTCCGTCGCATACCAGCTGCTTCCGTTGGAAATGTGGAAGGAGAGGTTGGCATTCTGCTGACGGAGCGTGGTCAGATAGTCGCCTTTGGAAAGCAGAGTTTTCTGTCCGGACATGGTTGTCGGAATAATCACGGTTTCCATCGTCCAGGATTTGCCTGCCGCAAAGACAGGAGCAATCACGTCGTTGTGACCGAGGTACGCGTAGCCGCCAAAGGCTTCGGTGCCGTCGGCTTCACGCGCGAATTTCATCGTATCTTCCAGAGGTACGTCGAGATGGTTTTTTGACTGGTCTTTCAGAACGCTGATTTTGCCTACGAAGGCTTCGACTTCCGCAACGATTCCGCTGACTTTGGTCTTGTTGTCTTCGGTGATCTTCGCTTTTACAGAATCTGGCAGAGCGTCGTATTCCGCTTTGAGCGCCTTAGCCTCGTCAAGCTGAGAAGCCTGAGCCGGCAGGAACGCGGTGATCTTTTCGTTCATCGCGTCTGCGGCGTTCTCAACGATATCTTCGGTGGTCAGAATCTGTGCGTTGTGGAACGTATGGTATTCGGTAGAAATGTCTTCTTTGGTTTTTGCGACTGGAACCAGAGTGAATTCCCACTCGTAAACCTGGTTTGGCAGACGGTATTCTGCGCGGGTGCCTTCCCCGCAGGTGGCGCCGCCGGTACCCTTGGATCCGTAGTTGATGCCGATTACGGTATCCTTCATCGGTGTCAGTTCGTACGGATGGCTGGCTGCGTTCATCTGTTCTGGGGTGAAGTGCAGAGCACTGGTCTGAACGGTGTTCTTAGCGACAACGAGCAGGTCGGTATCGCTGTTTGTCGAGGAGACGCGCATCCAGCGGGTGCCTGGATACATACCGGTGTCATCGACTTTGATGTACGGGTAGAAGTTTTCCGAAACGGTCTTGGAGAAGGTTGTCGCACGAGCGGATGTCATACGGTCAAGGAGCGTTTCATCCGGTCCGTCCGCATACCAGCTGACGTTTTCGTATCCTTCCGGAAGAATCATGTTCGAGCCGACCATGATGTAGTTGCCCATGGTGGTGTTTGTCGCATCGCTCTTCATGTGCATCGTTACGGCACCGCTGCCGTCGATCGTGTAGACGATGGTCACTTTCGCATCCTGCGCGCTTGGCAGAGTCAGAACGGCGGTAATGACGTTCTTGCCGTTTTCCACAGCAGCTGTTACTTCCGCTGTGGCGTTATTCATGGCATTTCTCCAGTTGTGGTCGAAGATGGAATCGCCTTCGCGCTCATCGTTTTCGGTCAGGCAGCGCCAGAAGTTCGGTTTTGGACCTTCCTTAATGACAGTGTCATCGCCGTAAACGTAGTTGAGCATCTGACCGCTCGTCTTATCGATATCAAAGGAGAAGCCGTTTCCAGTAACGGTGAATTTGGTATCGTCCGGAGTAACCGTTACCGGGTTCGTATTGGCTGCTGCCTGATACTGTGCCTGGTCGGTTGGCAGAACAAACTGCGCGTAAGACAGTTCGTGGCCGGCTTTGGCCCAGTCGGTGTCGTTTTTCAGTTTTGCACGTACGTTGAGCAGATATTCGCATCCGTCCTTGAGCTCTGGGAATTCATACGGAACGGAAATTTCCTGCGTTTCGCGTCCTTCAATGCTTGGTGTAACTACCGTTCCGCTCTTAACGACTTTGCCGTCTTCAAGAACTTCCCATTCCACATCGTATTCGTTGAAGTTAGCGAAGTTGTTTTCGTTGTAGACGGTGACTTTCTTGGACAGCAGCTGCATTTCCGTCGCGGTGAACCAAAGGTTCTGGTACTGGAATTTGACTTCGTTCAGTTCCGGCTGCGGGTCGCGGTTGGCGGAAACCAGACCGTTTGCGCAGAAGGAGTTGTCGTTTGGAACATCGCCCCAGTCGCCGCCGTACGCCAGGAAGTGTCCTTCGGCTTCCTCTGGATAAATGCCGGCATGCGCGCCTTCGGTACTGTAGTAATCCCAGACACTCGTATCCTTATCAGTCAGCTGTGTGGTTTCCTTGTCCGCATAGTCAACCCAGAGGACTACAGAGTCATCGCCTTTGCCGATGGCCGGCTCTGCGGAGTGCTGGCCTCTGACTTCGTCCGCCGTGAGGGCCTTGTTATAAATGCGGGCAATGGAAATGTCGCCGTTGACGCGGCGCAGATTGACTTCGGTCTGTGCGCCTACGCCCAGCTGGTAACTGGTGTTTTTGATGGTGATGTTGCCTGTGGACTTGGTGTCGCCGTATTTTTCTCCGTTGATGTACAGATTTACGGTGCCCTTATCGTAGGTCACGGTCAGATGCTGCCAGTTGTTGGCCCAGTTTTCCGGGATCGGCCAGGTTACGCTTCTCCAGGTACTGTCGTAAACGTAGAACTCAATCTGGTTGGACTTGTTCGTCTTGAGCGCTACCTGCGAGTCGCCCTTGGTCAGATACACATCATCGCTGGCCACGGATTTTGGCTTCACGTTGACTTCGAGCGTGAACGTACGGTCCGCGCCGCTGAGGGTTTCATCGATCTTATCGTTCTGGTCGATCAGAAGGTAGCCGCTGAAGGCTGCGCCGCCGTTGAGGGTTTTGCTGCCGTCCAGGCCGGTCTGCAGATCCTTCCGTTCACCTTCGGCTGTACCGGTGAGGTTATGCTGGGCTTCCTTGAAGTTCCAGCCAGCGAAGAAGTCGCTGAGGCTCTTGTAGCGTGACTGGTCTACCCAGTCCCAGACAAAGGCGCCGGCCATGTTGTCTGCGGAGCGGATGACATCCCAGTAGTCGGAAATGTGTCCGGTCGAGTTGCCCATCGAGTGAACATACTCGGTCAGAACGTAAGGAATCTTGCCTTCGCCGGCATAGTACTTAATGCCGTCTACGCCAGTATACTGTTCGCCGTGCAGATCGCCGCCCATGTCAGGGCCGAACGATTCAAACAGAACCGGACGGGTCGGGTCTTCTTCCTTGAAATAGCGCATCGCATCGCGGAAGACGTAGTTGCCGTCGTCGAGTTTATACGGTCGTGCAGTTTCGTTTCCTAAAGACCACATCACGACGGACGGATTGTTTTTCAGACGTTCAAACGCCGTTTCTTCACGGTCCATGATGACGTTGTAGAATTTTGCTTTGTAGCGCGAGGCAATGCCAGACTCGCCGCCCAGCCAGCCGTCGGACATGAAGCAGTGGGATTCCACGTTTGTTTCGGCCATGATGTACAGGCCCCAGCGGTTAGCCAGCCAGTACAGGTAGTCGTCGTTGGAATAGTGAGAGGTACGGATCGCGTTGATGTTGTTCTGCTTCATCAGGCTCAGATCGGCTTCCACCGATTTCATCGGGGTGGCTTTGCCGTAAACCGGATCGGAGTCGTGACGGTCGGTACCTTTGAGCAGCAGATTTTCACCGTTGATCTTGATTGGATCCCACTTCGTCGTGGTGGTCCAGCCATCGTCATCGGTCTGGGTATGCGTGTATTCGATTTCGCGGAAACCAAGCTGTGTGGACAGCGTTTCGACAACATTTCCGTCGGCATCTTTCAGATGCAGAACGAGCGCATACAGGTTTGGATGTTCGGAACTCCAGAGTTTTGGATTGTTGACGCGGGAAGTAATCTGAACGATGCCTTCCTCGCCGGCGTTTACAGATACAGCCTGGCTGATATCTGTGGCATTGGCCTGAATGTTCGTACCGTCTTCGTCATAAACGGCCAGATCCACGCTCCAGTTTTCAAGATTGGAAGACGAAAGGTTGCTTACATCCATCTTCACTTTCAGATCGGCATTGGTGTACGTCGAATCGAGATCGGTTTCCACTTTGTAGTCCTTGATCTGGGCGAGCGGTGCGGAAGTCAGGAAGACGTCGCGGAAAATACCGCCGTCATAAATCATGTCCTGGTCTTCCATCCATACGGCGTCGGAAAATTTCAGAACTTTAACCGCCAGGAAGTTATCGCCTTCCTGCAGGTAATCGGTGATATCAAATTTGTGCGGCGAGAAAGTATCTTCGGAATAGCCGACTTCATGGCCGTTGACATACACGTAATACGCAGACTCAACGCCCTGGAAGTTAATGTACACGCGGCGGCTGTCATCGAGCATGCCTTTTTTGAGTGTGAAGTTTTTGCGGTACATGCCGACCGGATTGTAGTGGGTCGGAGCGGCAGGCGCCAGGTTTGGCGAGGTGCTGTCGCCGTATTTGGTCTGCCATGGAATGGTCTGGTTGGTGTAAATGGAGAAATCAAAACCCTGCATCGTCCAGGAACAGGGGAGCGTAACGTCTTTCCATGCATCATTGGAGAACTCTTTACTGGTGAACCCGTTTGCGCCTTCAAATTTTTCGGCGGCTTCCGGATTCTGAACCACATTGAGCTGCCATGTCTCGTTGTCTCCTGTCAGCATCTGCATGTAGTCCGAATTTTCTCTGGCCTTGTATTCAAAGGCACTTTTTCGTGCGGATGCGTCGTCCTGGAACGGAACGATCATGGTCGAAGCATCTTCCCGATTCACGCCAAAGGTGTCGACATAGTTTTCAGTCTTGCCATCGACGGTGTAATCGGTACCGCTCCACTCCATCCCTGTGAATTTAGAAGCGGCAGGATCCTGTGTAACGGAATCGTTTGGCTTCAGATCGCTGGCTCGTTCGCCCTGAGCAGCAATCGGAGTCGCAGCCAGGAAAGCCTGCGCGGCTAAAACACCAGAGAGGAGCTGAGCAGTCAGTCTTCTCTTATTCATACTGTTTCAATCCTTTCTCTTTCCTCTTCTGCCGGTTCGGGCAGAATGAATCACTTAGATTATATTGGTCTTCACGGTGTCGATTCAATGTTTTTTGAAAGCACTTTCCTCTTTTTTTGATTCAGTTCAGTCCGTTTGGCGATTCGTACACGTGTTTTATTTTATATTCGCCGTGTATTTTAAAGGATTAGAATTTGTCAAGATCCATTTCTTTCTTTCTGTTGGAAACGCCCGTCTGCAGATGTTTGCTTTTGGGATACGAATTTGAGGTAAGTGTCAAACAATCGACGGGTATACGCGAGACTGAATATTAGATACGCTAAACGGGATCCCTTTCGAGATCCCGCTTGGCGTATTTTTTATTCTTCATCGTTTTCTTCATACTTCGGATCCG